>JBQGEH010000872.1:0-2566 GCA_052039515.1 Nakamurella sp.
GCCCCGCCAGGGCGGCGGCGGATCGACACAGACGAGGTCGCCGCCGTGGGCGCGCGCCAGGCCGCGGGCGATGGCCAGCCCCAGGCCGGAACCGGCGGTCGCGCCGGTCGCCGTCTCCGCGGTCCGCGCCTGGTCGAGCCGGACCAGTCGGTCGAAGATGCGCTCCCGCTCCGCGGGCGGTACCCCCGGGCCGTCGTCGACGACCGTCACCCGCGCCCCGTCCGGGCCGCCGTCCGCCCGCACCTGCACCGCCCCGGGACGCCCGGTGTACCGGCGGGCGTTGTCCAGCAGGTTCGCCACCACCTGGCCGATCCGCACCGGATCGCCGAGCACCGTGCACGGCGCGGCCAGTACGTCCACCCGCAGGTCGGGTGCCAGCACGCGGGTCCGCTCGGCCTCGGCCGTGACCAGCGCCGCGAGGTCGACCGGCTCGTGCCGCAGCGTCAGTCCCGACTCGATCCCGGCCAGCGACAGCAGGTCCTCGACCAGCCGGCCCGCCCGCCGAGCCTCCCGCACGACCAGCAGCTGCAGTCGTTCGCGCTGCTCGGGGTCGGCGTGCGCACCGGCCGCCAGCACCGCCTCCGCGGCGGCCTGCACACCGGTCACCGGGGTGCGCAACTCGTGCGCCGCGTCGGCGACGAACCGCCGGGTCCGCGCCTCGGACTCCCGGGCCGTGGCCTCGGCGCCCTCGAGTGCGTCCAGCATGTCGTCGAAAGCGCCTGCGGTGCGGCCCAACTCGGTGTCGGTCCGGCTCGGGTCGAGCCGCCGTCCCCGCTGGCCGTGGCTGATCGAGCGGGCCAGCGCGGTCATCCGGTCCAGTGGCCGCAACGCCGTCCGGGTCGCGAACAGCAGCATCAACCCAGCCAGCAGCAGCGCGGCCGCCAACGACGGGTAGAGCACCGCCCGGAGCTGGGCCCGGACGTCGCTGATCTGGGCGGTGTCGACGGCCACGGTGAGCAGGGTGCCGTCGGACAGCACCCGGGTCAGCGTCTCCCGGTCCTGCGACAGCACGTCGTTCGTGGCCGGCGCACCGGCCGGCCCGGGGCCACCCGGACCCGGGGGCGGGGCCGGCTTCACCGCGGGGTTGCCGATGACCCGGCCGTCCCCCTGCACCAGCGACACGGTCACCCCGTCGCCCTTGGCGGCCGCGACGATCTCACCGGAGTCCGCGCCCTGGCTGAGCGCCTCCTGCGCCAGGTCGGCGCGCGAGGTCAGCCGGTTCATCGCGTCACTGCGCAACTGAGCCCCCAGCAGTACGTCGGTGAGGACGCCCGCCGCACCGAGCACGAGCAGGATGACCGCCAGCGAGGACCACACCACCCGCCGGGTCAGCGACGCGGTGCGCAACGGTCGGCCGGCGTCCGGACCCGGGGCGACGGTCATCCGCGCAGCACGTACCCGAGGCCGCGGACCGTGTGCAGCACCCGCTCCCCGTGCGCCTCGAGCTTGCGACGCAGGGCGCTGACGTGCACCTCCACCAGGTTCGGGTCGTAGTCGTCGTAGCCCCACACCTGGGTGAGGATCTGCAGTTTGCTGACCGTGCGGCCCCGCTGGGCGGCGAGGTAGGTGAGCAGCCGCAGCTCGGTGGCGGTGAGGTCCAGGGGCACGTTGTCCCGCAGCACGGTGCCCGCCTCGGCGTCGATGACCACGTCGGCGACCTGCACGACGCTGGGCACCCGGCCCAGCCGGCGCAGCAGCGCGGCGACCCGGGCGACGAGTTCGGCGAGTGCGAACGGCTTGACCACGTAGTCGTCGGCGCCGCCGTTGAGCCCGGCCAGCCGGTCGGTGACGGCATCGCGGGCGGTGACCAGGATGACGCCGGCATCGGTCCCGGCGCGGGTCGCGCGCAGCAGCGCGAAACCGTCCCGGCCCGGGAGCATGACGTCCAGCAGCACCAGATCCGGACGGAAACCGGCCAGGTTCTCCTCGAACCGGCTCCCGTCGGCGAGCGCGAGCGTGTCGTACCCGGCGTCGGTGAGCGCGCTTTCGACCGGGACGCGGATCGACTCGGTGTCCTCCACGATGAGCACGCGGGGCCGCGGGGTGCCCGGGGGGTTGCCGGGGCGTGGGTTCGTCACCGGACCATCATCACCAGCGGGCGGGGCGGGGTGGGCGGGACGCACCTGAGCGTTCGCTGAAGGCCCGGCCCCCGGGGCCCGGATTCAGCCCCGCTTCAGGTCGGCTCGGCAGATTCGTCCTCAGCGCCCGGCGGCAGACCGGGCGACGACCCGAGGAGCAGCCATGAACCCCCTCCGCCACGACGGCACCGAGCCCGTCGCCACCACCGCCCTGCCGGTGTCGCCCGCCGAGCGTCCGCATCCGCTGAAGAAGCGGCGCTGGGTGCCGGCCACCGCGCTCATCGGCAGCGTGCTGGGTGCGGGCATCCTGCTGACCGCCACCGCGAACGCCGACGACGGCGGATCGGCCACGCCGTCCGCTCCGTCCACCTCGGCGAGCCCGGCGGCGCCCGCCGGCCCGGCCGCCGGCGGGGTCGCCCCCGACGGCAGCACCGTCACCCCGCCGGCGCCGCCGAGCGACGGCTCCGCCCCGACGCCGCCCGCCGACG
>JBQGEH010000873.1:0-7686 GCA_052039515.1 Nakamurella sp.
GCCCGGGATCCGGCCCGGACGCGCCGCGGCCCCCGACGCGGGATGCGTCGGGGGTCGGCGGGGACGGATCAGATGTGGCCGAGGCCGGGGGCCGGCGCCTGGGCCAGCATCTCCTCGTAGCGGGCCGCGCGGAGGCCGTTGACGAACTCGTTGGCCTCCTCGCGGTCGCGGACCACCTTGGAGACGACGACGGTGGCGAACATGGCGCACAGCACGCCCATGCCGAGCGTGTACCGCTCCTGCACGGTGATGTCGAGCATCGCGAGGTTCGCCAGGTTCCACACGATGGTCACCGCCATGAACAGGACGGCGGCGCCGAAGAACGCGTTGGTGTGCTTGGTGGTGACCTTGGGGTCGGACATGGGACAGCCTTTCTCGTCGGTGAGCGTGCTGGGGGCGTGCGGGAGCGACCGGGCGGCGGGACGCCGTCGGGGAGTGCCATGCGGGATGTGCGGTGGATCAGGTGAGGGCGCGCCGGGCCCGGCGCATCGGGCGTGCCGCCCGTCGGTGTTTCGCCGAGACGACCGCCTTGGCCATGGCGTGCCGTCGACCGTCGAGCTGGTGGACCTTGAGCACCTGCTCGAGCTTGGTGTGCCGCAGTCGGCTGGCCTGCTTGCTGATGCCCTGGGCGTCGCCGATGTCGGTGTAGCTGGTCTGCGGCAGCGTGCTGCGGAGGTTGTGCACGGTCTGGCCCTCGATGATGTCCAGGACCAACCGGGCGCGGGAGACCAGCTTGAGCTTCCTGAGCTCGAAGGCCTCCTCGTCCTCGTCGCCGGGCCGTTCGGCGGCTTCGGCGACCAGGTCGGCGATGTAGTCGAACATCTCCGCCAGTTCCATGGGACGAGTCTGCTGCACGACAACAGAAGTTGTCAACGACAATCTTCATTGTCTGTGGATGGCGGGTCGTCGACGGCTGCGCCAGACTGCGGGCGAGGGGGACACATGCCATTCGACGACCGGGCGCGGTGGGCCGCGGCGCATGTGCTGCAGCGCGGCGCCATGACCGACGAGGCGCGGCGGATCCGCGCCGCCGACCAGTGGCGGATCGCCGGCATCTCCGTCGCCGTCGGTGCGGCGATCGTCGTCCTGCTCTTCACCACCGACCTGCGGGTGCTGGTCGTCGGGCGGGACGCCACCGACGGCGCCTGGTGGCGCTCGGTGCTGTCGACCACCGGCTTCGGCGTGGCCGTCATCGGCTTCGTCATCGCGCTGCCGCGGCGGTTCGGGCTGGAGAAGGTGCCCGGGTTGCCGACCCCGGCGCCCACCGACGTGCTCACCTGGGCGCAGCGCCAACGACTGGACCGGCAGATCAGCGGGGCCGACCCGCAGGATCCGGATCTCGTGCCGCTGGCCTTCGACCGGGCCGCCCGCCGGATCAACGAGCCGCTGCCGCTGCTGCAGGCCGCGGTCGGCGGACTCGTGCTGGCGTCGCTCGCCCGCAGCGGTCCGCCGGCGATGGTGCTCGGGGTGTGGGCGCTGGCCCTGGTCGCCGTGGCGTTACTCATCCCTCAGCAACTGGCCGCGCGCCGCGCCGCACAGGCGTTCGTCGCCCACCACCGGGACGTCCCGTGACCATCGGGCCGGGAGCCGCCCGTCGAGGAGAGTCAGCCCGTCGCCGGTAGCCGGCGACGGTAGTGCAGCGGGGATTCGCCGGTCTCGCGCTTGGAGGCGGAACTGAACGCGCTCTCGGAGCCGTATCCGAGCTCCAGGGCGAGTCGGCCGACGCGAACGTCCGGATCCCGCAGGGCGCGCTGGGCGAGCACCATCCGCCACTGGGTCAGGTACGCGAGCGGCGTCGTCCCGGCCACCGTCCGGAACCGTTGCGCGAAACCGGTCCGGGACATGGTGGCCGCGCGAGCGAGCTCGGCCAGACCCCACGCCCGGGCGGGGTCTGCGTGCAGGAGTCGGAGTGCGGGCGCGAGCGGTTCGTCGGCCAGTAGGCGCAACCACCCCGCGGGCGGTTGTTCCTCCTCGAGGAACGCGCGGAGCACTTCCAGCAGGATCATCTGGGCGTTCTGCCGGATGGCGAAAGCGGCCCCCGGCCGTCCGTCGGCGACCTCGTGGAAGTGTCGGGTGATCAGAACCGCCAACCGGGACGCCGCCGGGGTCGAGGCTCGGACGTGGACGAGTCCCGGGAGGGCGGTGCGCAGGAGTTCCTGCCCCGCCGGGTCGACGTGGATCCACCCACCGACGAGGACATCGTCGTGGGACAGGTCAGCCGTGGCCAGCGCGGTGGAGTCGAAGTCGACGTCCGGCGAGAGCCGGGCGGGCGGACCCTCACCCCGGCCGCCGCGGACCTCCAGACGCGTGCGGTGGTTGAGGAGCACGACGTCGCCGGGGGACAGGTCGACGGGACCCTCGGGTCCGCCCGGCCCGTCCGCGGTGAGCTGCGCGGACCCGGCTGCCAACGCGACGAGCTTGAACGGTCGCGACACCGGGGTTCCGGACAGCCACGGCCCGCGCACGGCGAAACCGCCGGTCATCACTCCGCGGATCTCCAGGTGCTCGAAGACGTCGGACAGCGCATCGGTCACCGGCGGTCTGCTCATCTCTGGACGCTGACGCACAAACGACGCACTGTCAATGATTCTGCGTCCGGCCTCGGGCTCGGAGACTGGATCCATGATCGAAGACCAGGTTCCGTTGCACACTCCCTTCACCGCGGCGTCGACCGCTGACGACGTGCTGGACGGCGTCGACCTCAGCGGGCGCGACATGGTCGTGACCGGCGGCCACAGCCGCCTGGGGCGGGAGGTCACCCGGGCTCTCACCGCCGCCGGCGCGGCGGTCACCGTCGCCGCGCGTGACCCCGCACGCGCGGCCGCGGCTGTCGAAGGCCTCGCCGGGGTGCGGGTCGAACAGCTCGATCTGACCGACCCCCGCTCCATCGACGCGTTCGCGACACGATGGCTCGACTCCGGTCGCCCGCTGCACGCACTCGTCAACAGCGCGGCCGTGCTCTTCGCGCCGCAGCGGCGGCTGGACGCCCGCGGTCACGAGCTCGCCTTCGCCACGTCCCATCTGGGCCACTTCCAGCTCACGCGCGCGCTCCTGCCGGCCCTCCGCGCGGCCGGCGGCGCGCGGGTGGTCACCGTGACCTCGGGAGCGGCGCGGATCGGTGCCATCCACTGGGACGACCTGGACCTCGCCGGCGGTTACGACCCGGTCGCGGCGTACGCCCAGTCCAAACGGGCCAACGTCCTGTTCACCGTCGAGTTCGATCGGCGTTTCAGCTCCGCCGGCATCCGGGCCTACGCCGTGCACCCCGGGGTGGTGATCGGCCCCGGCCCGCATGCCCCCGAGCGGCTGGACTCCTACCAGGCGCAGGGCCTCGTCGACGAGCACGGCGACACGGTCATCGATCCGGAGGCGGGGAAGAAGACGGTCCCGCAGGGTGCTGCCACCATCGTCTTCGGCGCGGCCAGTCCCCACCTGGACGGCGTGGGCGGGGTCTACCTGAAGGACAACGACGTCGCCAGGCTCGACGACCGCGAGCTGCCCATGACTCCCGACAGCATCCCGGCCGACGCCAACTCCGCGATGCTCGACCGTGCGGACGCCGAACGCCTGTGGGAGCTCAGCGAGCGGCTGCTCTCCTGACGGCGCGACCGGAGCCCCCGAGCACCGGATCGCCTCCCGCGGACAGGTCGCCACCCCCGTGGCGGACCCCACTCCGGGCGGCTGAGCCGGACCCGCCGCCCGCCCCCTCTGTCACCATGGACGGGTGACCACCCGCCGCTCCCTGCCCGCGCAGCCGACCCCCCGGTCGCGCTACGCCGGGCTGATCGGCTCGGCCGGGTGGTTCGTCGTCCTGTTGGCGGCGGTCGCGGTGGGCACCTCGCTGGTCGCCGAGCTCGCCACCGGCGCGGCTCCGCTGCCCGGGCTGCCGGAGCCGGCGGCGGCCGGCAAGTACGGCGTCCCGGTGGTCCGGGTGCTGCTGGACATCAGCGTGGTCACCGCGATGGGCCTCGCCCTGCTGGCCAAGTTCCTCGGCTTCGACGACCCCGACCGCACCGAGCCGGTGATGCGCACCGCGCGCCGCGCCGCGGTGTGGGCGTCCTGGACCTGGGTCGGAGCGGCGCTGGTCAGCCTGGTGCTGCTGTCGGCCGAGGTCTATCCGAACGACTTCCCGTCCCGGACGTCCACCGCACTGGATCTGGTGACCGCGCCGCTGTCGTTCCTGCAGTACCTGGTCACCTCACCCGACCTGGTGTGGAACTACGTCGTCGGGGTGCCTGCGGGCAAGGGGCTGCTGGTCGTGGCGGGCATCGGCCTGCTGTCGGTCTGGCTGTGCCGGGTCGCGGTCCGCCGGGGCGAGGCGGTGCCCGCGGAGCTGCGTGCCGGCATCGCCGCGTTCGGTCTGCTGCCGATCCCGCTGACCGGGCACGCGACCGACTGGATCTACCACGACCTCATGATGATGTCGATGGAGCTGCACCTGATCGGTGCCGCGGCCTGGGTCGGCGGACTCGGCGCGACCATCGTGTTCCTGGCCCGCCGGCCGCACCTGCTGGCCGTGGCCCTGCCGCGGTTCTCCAGGCTCGCCACCTACTGCGTCTTCGTGGTCGCGGCGAGCGGCGTCTTCAGCGGCATCTCGATGCTGGCCACCGCCGACCTGCGGGTGCCGCTGCCGGAGTCGATCTGGTCGACCCACTACGGCCAGCTGATGATCGTCAAGGTGGTGTGCGTCGGGGTCATCGCCGTGCTCGCCGTCGGTGTGCGCAAGGGCCTGCTGGTGCACATCGCCGACCGTAAGCCCACCGCCATCGCCCGCTGGTGCGGTTTCGAACTGCTGGTGATGGCGGTGGCCTACGGAGTCGCCGTGGTGCTGACCCGGTCGGCGCCCTACTAGCGGTCGGCGCGGGCCCGGGGGCGCGAGCGGTGCCCGGTCTGCCCCGCGCGAGGTGTCGGCGGGTTCAGCGGCGCACCGGTGAGGTGGCCGTTGAGACCCCGCTCCGGCTCCGGCGCGTAGCTGACCGCCAGGGCCGGCGGTCGCGGGGTGTCCAGACCGACCCAGCGCTGCAGCAGATACGTCATCACCAGCCACGTCACCACCGCGCCGGGCAGCGCGAAGGCGATCGAGCCGTAGTCGACCGGCACCGCGGCCAGATTCCGGCCGCTCTCGTAGGCGTCGCGCATCTGTGCCACGTCCATCGACCCCAGGTCGACCGGCGTCGACGACAGCACGTTCTGCACCCACAGCGCGCCGTAACCGACACCGGTCACGACCAGCGCGCCGACGGCCGCCCGCAGGTAGGCGTTGGCCCGCAGCAGGAACACCGCGTCGACGGCCACCCCGACCAGCACCATCCAGAACGGCACCACCGAGGGCGGGAAGGTGCCCACCACCAGCAGCGGCCAGATGACCGAGCGGTACAGCACGTAGCCCGCGGTGATGACGGTGGCGGTCCAGATCTTGCCGACCATCACCCGCGCGACCATCAGGATCGGCACGCAGACGACCATCGCCCAGATCGGATAGACC
This sequence comes from Nakamurella sp., assembly GCA_052039515.1. Lineage (GTDB taxonomy): Bacteria > Actinomycetota > Actinomycetes > Mycobacteriales > Nakamurellaceae > Nakamurella. The sequence goes on from JBQGEH010000873.1 coordinate 5,486, forward strand.
CAGCTCGGGATGGGCAGCGCGAAGCCCTCCAGCGCGATGTCGTCCACGCCACGGCCCAGCTGGTTCGCCGCGAACGTCAGCAGCTCGCCCTCGGCGTACGGGGTGCCGCGGAACCAGGACGCCATCTCGAGGATCCCGTACTCCTGCTGCAGCTGGGCGAAGTGCGCGTTCTCGAAGAAGAACGCGAACAGCGCGACCAGGCCCGCGGTCCACTGCCAGCTGAAGCGGCCCTCCCGCGGGTAGAGCAGGTACCAGGCCCGGATGATGCCGGCGATCATGATCGCGGTGCCGACGTAGAGCATGGCGTGGGACGGGGACCAGGCCGTCAGATCCAGTCCGTTGACCCGGTGGTTGATGACGTCGATGGGGGCGGCGATCAGGAAGATGCCGGTGCCCCACTGCATGATCCGCAGCGACAGCCGGTCCACGCCGTACCCGGTGAAGGAGTGCACGAGCACCAGCGCGATCGCGATGCCGGTGCCGACGGTGTTGATCAGGTGCGGCGGGGCGAGGTCGTCGCGCAGCCACTTGAAGTGCCAGGAGACGTCCCAGCTGGACCCGATGAGCTTGAACGCCAGGGCCGCCACCCACCAGCGCAGCATCAGCACCTGCACCGACCGGGGGGTGGCGCGGCCGGGCTCCCCGCGGGTCCAGTAGGTCCGGAGGAACGCGCCGAGTCGATGCATAGGACTGAGGATACGGCCCGCCGTGCCGCCCGTCCGGGTCATTCGCGGCCCGCCGCCGGGCCATCCGCGCAGTTCAGCGCAGCGACGTGACCGTCAGTCCAGGTCGGCCGGATCCGGGTAGTGGGCGTCCACCACCGGGGCGTCGTCGGGTCCGGAGACGCCGCTGACGTGACCGCCCGCCGCCCCCACCGACAGCAGCTGGTCGACCAGGTCGTCCCCGTCCAGTTGGACGGACACCAGGTCTCCGCCGTGGGATTCGAACCGCATCCGCGCGTCGTGCCCGCCGGAGGTGATCTTCTGCAGCGACCCGGTGGAGGCCAGTGACGCCCGGGCCACGCCCAGGACGGCCAGCGCGTCGTCCAGCGCGTCGATCAGCGCGGGGGCGTTGTTCTCGCACATCGCCCGCATGAGCTCGGGGCGGGTGGCGGCGACCCTGGTCCCGTCGGCGAACGACCCGGCGGCCAGCGCCATCGCGAGCTCCCCGCCCATGTCGCCGACCTGCGCCATCGCGCACGCCATCAGGTGCGGCAGGTGCGAGATGCGGGCGACGGCCCGGTCGTGGGCGACCGGTTCGCACGGCACCACCCGGCTGCCGACGGCCAACGCGAGCCGCGCCACCGGGAGCCAGTCGGTGATGTCGGCCTCCTCGTCCAGGCAGGTCACCCAGGCCGCGCCGCGGAACAGCTCCGCCGAACCGGCCGCCCACCCCGAGTGCTGGGTGCCGGCCATCGGGTGGGACCCGACGAAGCGGGCGTCGGGCGCGAGCTCGGCGACCCACTGGGCGACGGTGCCCTTGACCGAGGCGACGTCGGTGAGCCGGACGCGGGGGGCGCGCGCCGCCACCGACTGCAGCAGCCCCCGGAAAGCGGTGACCGGGGCGGCCAGCACGACCAGCGCGTCGTCGGCCCGGGCGCGGTCCAGGGCGCTGTCCAGGTCCGCCACCACCGTCATCCCGTCCGCGGCGGCCGCCGACCGGGTGTCGTCACTGGGGGACCAGCCGTAGGCGGTGGTCAGCGGGCCGGCGGCCCGCAGCAGCGAGCCGCCGATCAGGCCGAGACCCAGCACGCACACCGGCGGTAGGGCCGCGTCCGGCGCGGGACTCGTCATGGTGCCTCCAGGGGTCGACCCGTCACCCTGGCGGCGCATCGTCCAGGGGGTACATCCGACAGATCCTGTCGTGACGGTGGCGGAAAGGCCAGCGCCCGCCCCAGTCATACCCCGTATCGGGCACGGCCGGGTGTGGCCCCCGGCCGCGTTGGCCCGGATGAACCCGCCCGCGTACCGTTCCCCGCGTGAGCACCGACGGTTTCGCTGTGGCGGTAGTCCGCGCCGCAGGCAAGTGGCGCTGCTCGCTGCTCGCACCGGAGCTGCTCGACGACCTGGACGGGATCATCAGCGGGCTGCGCCGCGTCGCCACCGAGGGGGCCGTCTTCGGTCTGGTGTGCGTGGAGGACGAGTTCTTCGTCGTCATCCGGCCGGTGCCGGGCGGGGTGGCGCTGCTGCTGTCCGACGCCA
>JBQGEH010000874.1:0-2609 GCA_052039515.1 Nakamurella sp.
TCACGGAGGTCGCGATACCGGCCGTCCGGGAGGGCACAGTGCCCGACGACCCGGCCGAACTCGCCCGGCGCGTCTTCGACGTGACGGCGGCGTCGCGGTCCGTGCGCCTGCTCTTCGAGCTCCGCCAGCGCCTCGTCGGTCTGATCGGCGTCGCCCCGGCACCGCGGGAGGTGTTCGCGGTCAGGGAGGTCCGCGACGGCGAGGCGGTCATCGCGGTATGCGATCGCCATCTGGATTTCTGTGCGTCGGTGGGGCGGCGCGCCGACTCCGTGCGGGTGGTGACCGCCGTGCGCCTCAAGGGCTGGCGGGGCCACGTCTACTTCGCGCCCGTCCGCGTCCTGCACCCGGTGATCGTCCGGACGAAGGTCCGCAGCACGATCCGGCGTTCCGGAGGCACACCTGTCAGTCGGCGACGCGTGGATCCGGCGCCCGGTCCCGCCCGGCCGCGGTCAGCGTCTCCGCCCAGACCTCGGCGATGGCGGCGTACCCGCGGTCGTTGGGGTGGAAGTGATCGGGGGCGAGCTTGCCGCGCCACTGGGTGGTGCGCGGTCCGGTCATGTCCGCGACGATCAGCCCCTGGCGGCTGCGTTCCCGCAACAGTCCGCTGACCTGCCGCGCCTCGCGCATCGGGTTGGGCAGGTTCGCCACGGCGGCGTCATCGGGAAGCGCGTCCAGCAGGGCGGCGAAGCGGTCCGGCAGTCGGGTGCGCAGCTCGCGCCGGAACAGGTCGTTGGAGCCGATCATCACCGTCACCAGCGCCGCCGGTCCGAGGGACACCGCGGCCGGCCACTGCCGGTCGAGGACGTCGGACACCCGGGCGCCGTGCTGTGACAGGTTGACCAGCCGGTACGCGGGGTCCAGCCGGTCGGCGAGCGGGCCGGGCCAGCCCCGGTCGAAGGCCGACGCCCCGATGCCCTGCGCCATCGAGTCACCGAGCACCACCCACAACGGGCCTTCGGCCGCGACGGCCCGGCGGTTGTGCGCCTCCCAGGAGCGGGCGTAGGACCCGACATCGGCCAGGGTGCGACGCACTCCGGGCAGCACGCGGGACAGCAGCGCGAGACCGCGCCCGGTGGGACGGGACGGCAGGTTGGAGTAGGCGAACGGTGTGTCTGCCACCCCGCCGACTGTACGGAGCGCCCGATCCGCCCCCGCGGGGATGGCGCTGCAGCCGGCTCGTCCGGGGCAGTCCCGCTACTGGTCCGAAATGGTGACGTTGCCATCGGTATCGTCCGAGACCTTCCGGGCGCCGATTGTGAGCGCTAACATCCGCTTGCACCGCAGTCGCGGATCGTGCAGACCCCAACGTCGGGAGGCTGTCCAGCCATGCTCATTCCTGTGTCACGATCCGCGCCGGTCCGGCGTCGGCTGTGGTCCACGTTGCTGGCGGTGTCGCTCGCCGCGGGGATGGGCGTCGCAGCCCCGGGGGCAGCCTCGGCGGCCGCCCCGACCGACGGACTGGTGCTGCGGTACGACTTCACCACCGGCTCCGGCACCACGGCCACCGACCTCTCCGGCAACAACCGCAACGCCACCCTCGTCGGTGACGCCGCCTACGTGGCGGGCTCGTCGGTGCGGCTGGGTGGTGCCAACGGCTACGTGAAACTTCCGGACAACGTGATGAGCGGGCTGACCGCGATCACCGTCACCGCGCAGGTCAAGGCCGCGACCGGGCAGCGCGGGCCGATGATCTGGGCGATGGGCAACACCGGTGGCGACGGGGTCGGCAACGGCTACCTGTACACCAACGGTCTCGCCGGCGCGACGTACAAGACCAGCATCGCCACCGGCAACTGGTCCACCGAGCAGACCGTCGGCGGTTCGTCGACGCTGCCGCAGAACGTGTGGAAGACGATCACCTACACCCTGGGCACCGACAACGTCGCCCGGATCTACGCCGACGGCGCGCAGGTCGCCGAGAAGACCGGTGTGACCATCGATCCCGGTCAGATCGGGAACGGCACGACCACCGCCAACTACCTCGGACGCGCGGTCTACACCGCCGATCCGTACTTCGGCGGCGAGTTCCGCAGCTTCGCCGTCTTCAACCGTGCGCTCAGCGCCACCGAGGTCGCCTCACTCGTCCCGTCCGCCGCCGACACCGTCGCCGCCGACAAGGCCGCCCTCTCCCTGGGCGACACTTCCGCCGTCACCGCGAATCTCACGCTCCCGACGACCGGCGGCAACGGGTCGACCATCAGCTGGACCACCTCGGACGCGTCCGTGGTCTCCGCGTCGGGGGTGATCACCCGCGGCGCCACCGCCCGGACGGCCACCCTCACGGCCACGCTGACCGCCGGCGTCGCCCCGAACGCCGCCGCCGACACCAAGGCCTTCACGGTGACCGTTCCCGCCGACGACAGCCCGCAGGCCAAGGCCGACGCGGCCGCCGCGGCCATCACCGTGCCGAACCTGTCCGACGCCCGCGGCAACCTCACGCTGCCGACCACCGGCGCGAACGCCTCGACCATCAGCTGGGCCTCCAGCAACGCCACCGTCATCGACCCCACCGGCATCGTCACCCGCCCCGCCACCGGCTCCGCCGCGGTGACCGTGACCCTGACCGCGACCGTCACCGTCGGCACCGCCGTCGCCACCCGGGTGTTCAC
>JBQGEH010000875.1:0-1557 GCA_052039515.1 Nakamurella sp.
GGATGTCCTTGACCTCACCGCCCAGGACACCGGCCTGGATCGCGGCGCCGAGCGCGACGACCTCGTCCGGGTTGACGCCCTTGTTCGGCTCCTTGCCGAAGTACTCGGTGACCTGCTTCTGGACGCTCGGCATCCGGGTCATACCACCGACCAGCAGCGCCTCGTCGATCTCGGACTTCTTGAGCCCGGCGTCCTTGAGCGCCGCCTCCATCGGGCCGACGGTACGCTGCACCAGCGGGCCGACCAGCTGCTCCAGCCGGGAGCGGCTCAGCGGGACGTTGAGGTGCTTGGGACCCGACGCGTCCGCCGTGATGAACGGCAGGTTGAGGTCGGTCTGCTGGGTGCTGGACAGCTCGATCTTGGCGCGCTCGGCGGCCTCCTTGAGGCGCTGGAGGGCCATTCGGTCCTGCCGGAGGTCGATGCCGTCAGTGCGCTTGAACTCGTCGGCCAGGAAATCGATGATCACCTGGTCAAAGTCGTCACCACCGAGGTGCGTGTCACCGTTGGTCGCCATGACCTGGAACACGCCATCGGACAGGTCGAGGATCGAGATGTCGTAGGTGCCGCCGCCGAGGTCGTAGACGGCGATCTTCTCGTCGCCCTTCTTGTCCTCGCCGTAGGCCAGCGCCGAGGCGGTCGGCTCGTTGACGATGCGGAGCACCTCGAGACCGGCGATGCGGCCGGCGTCCTTGGTCGCGTCGCGCTGGGCGTTGTCGAAGTAGGCCGGGACGGTGATGACGGCCTTGTCGACGGTCTCACCGAAATGGGCCTCGGCATCGCGCTTCAGCTTCTGGAGGATCTTGGCGGAGATCTCCTGCGGGCTGTACCAGCGGTCGCCCATCCTGATCTGGACGTCGCCGTTGGGCGCCTTCTGGAGCTTGTACGGGACCAGCTTGGCGTCGCGCTGGACGCTCGGGTCATCGTACTTGCGGCCCATGAAGCGCTTGGCCGAGAACACGGTGTTCTCGGGGTTGGTGACGGCCTGGCGGCGGGCGTACCGGCCGACAAGCTCCTCGCCGCTGCTGGTGATCGCAACGACCGACGGGGTGATGCGCTCCCCCTCGGCGTTGGTGATCACGATGGCCTCACCACCTTCGATGGCGGCCATGACCGAGTTCGTCGTTCCGAGGTCGATACCGATCGTTCGTCCCATTGTGGGTCCTCTCATCGTGACTGGTAGCGAGGCTGGTAGCCTCGCCGGACTGATCCCTACTGACGGGTAGATATTCGCGGGAAGGTGTTACCGGGCGGTGTCGGTCATGCGACGGGCGGATCACCATCCGCCGTATCGGCGGCGGGCTCCGGCGCATCGCCGGTCCGGACCATGGCGGGCCGAAGGACGGCATCGCCCAGGAGGTAGCCCTCCTGATAGGCCTCGACGACGTGCGTCCCGCTGCCTTCGGTCGCGACCGCCTCATGGCGACGCGGGTCGAACGGCTGCCCGACCGACTCATACCGGCGGACGCCCTGTCGTTCGAGGATCGAGAGCATCTTCTTGCCGACCATCCGGGTGCCGGAGACCCATGTCTGCTGGTCCTCGGCGGTCGGGGCGTTGCT
>JBQGEH010000876.1:0-12626 GCA_052039515.1 Nakamurella sp.
CAGCTGGACCTGGTGCTGCGCTCGGCGGTCACACCGTCGCCGGTGCGCACCGCCATCTCCGAGGCCCAGGGCCTGCTGTGCGCCGAGGAGGTGGTGGCCCAGTCGGCGCTGCCCGCCTTCGACCAGGCCGCCGTCGACGGCGACGCCGGCCGGTTCGTCGACATCGCCCCGGCCTCCGAGGCCACGCCGGTGGAACTCCCGGTGGTCGGCGAGATCCAGGCCGGCGCCCGGACCGCGCACCGGCTGCAGCCCGGTCAGGCGGTGTACGTCGCCACCGGTGCGCCGCTGCCGATCATCGCCGACACCGTGGTGCCGCGGTACGAGACGGACGGGCACGCGGCCCGGGTCGCGTTCTCCGCGGCCGTGCCGTCCGGCGCGTACGTGCGCCGTATCGGCGAGGACGTGCAGCCCGGGGACGTGGCCGTCCGGTCCGGCGCGTTCATCGGTGCCGCCCAGGTCGGACTGCTCGCCGCGGTGGGCCGGGACAAGGTGCTGGTGCACCCGCGACCGCGGCTGTCGATCATCTCGGTCGGTGAGGAACTCGTCGACGTCGCCCGCACCCCGGGGCCCGGCCAGGTCTACGACGTGAACTCCTTCGCGCTGGCCGCCGCCGCCCGCGACGCCGGCGCCGACGTCAACCGGATCGGCATCGGCCCCCGCGACCTGCGCCGACTGCGCGAGATGGTCGAGGCCCGGCTGCTGGTCAGCGAGGCGGTCATCATCGCCGGGGCCGCCGGTGGCTCCTCCGGGGCGGTCGTCGCCGAGGCGCTGGCCGACCTCGGCACCCTGGACCTCACCCGGGTCGCCATGCAGCCAGGGTCGGCGCAGGGTTTCGGCCTGCTCGGGCCCGACCGGGTGCCCACCTTCCTGCTGCCGGCCAACCCGGTGAGCGCGCTGGTCGTCTTCGAGGTCATCGTCCGGCCGGCGCTGCGGGTGATGCTCGGCCGCAGCAACCCCTACCGGCGCACCGTGTCGGCGCGGACGCTCGAGCCGATCAGCTCGCCGTTCGGCCGACGGTCGTTCCTGCGCGGACAGCTGATGCGCGACGACGAGGACGACTACCTGGTGCACATCCTCGGCGGCAGCAGCACCCACCTGCTGGCGTCGCTGGCCGAGGCGAACTGCCTCGTGCTGATCGACGAACAGGCCACCGACGTCACCGTCGGCTCCGAGGTCGCCGTCTCCTTCCTGGCCCAGCGGGCCTGACCGGGCCGTGAGCTGGTTCGCCCCGGGGACGCCGGGTTGGCCGGGCCACCTCGGCCCGCTGCCGTCCGCGCTCGGGCCGGTGGAGCTGCGGCCGCTGCGCTCCGCCGACGGCACCGACTGGCGGACGCTGCGGTTGCAGGACGAGGCGGCCATCCGGCCGTGGGACCCCAGCTCGCACCTGCCCTGGGCGGCCCGGCACACCCGGGCGGCGTGGCTGGATCACCGCTCGATGCTGCGCCAGGCGGCCCGGCTCGGCACCGCGCTGCCGTTCGCGGTCACCGTCGGGGGCCGGTTCGCCGGTCAGGTCACCGTCGGCGGCATCCAGCGGTTCCCGCTGCACAGCGGCTGGATCGGCTACTGGATCGGGTCGCCGTTCGCCGGCCACGGGATCGCCACCACCGCCGTCGCGCTGGTCGTCGGGCACGCCTTCACCGAGGGCCGGCTGCACCGGGTCGAGGCCACCGTGTCCCCGGCCAACCCGGCCAGTCAGCGGGTGCTCGCCCACCTGGGCTTCCGGCAGGAGGGTCTGCTGCGCCGGTACCTGGACATCGACGGCGGCTGGCGCGACCACCAGCTGTGGGCGATGACGGCCGAGGAGGCGCCCGGCGGCGCCACCGGCCTGCTCGGCACCTGGGCGTCGCACGGCGCCCGCTCCTGACCCTGGCCGACCCGTCACCGGGCGCCCGCGTGTCCTCCCTGAGCGGCGCGGACGTGCTGACTAGCGTGATCACCGACGAAGGGTTGGTCCAGGCTGCGCGTCTCCGGGCGCCGACTGCGGGCACGGCCAACTCGGCAGTACCAGGAGGATGGGTATGACGGTTCCGCAGTCGTTGCTGCTGGTGGCGCTGGCCGTCGCCTGGATCGTCCTGCTGGTGCCCTCCTGGTCGCGTCGCCGCGGCCACGTCAAGGAGACGGTCGAGGGCAGCGGGTTCCGTGTGCTGCACCGCGCCCCGTCCGCCGGTCGCCGGCTCACCCGCCGGCCGGCCCGCCGCCCCGCCGCCCAGGACCCGAACCGGACCGTCCGGAGTGAGGACCAGATGACCAGCCACCAGGTCGACGACCAGGACCGCCCGCACGCCGACGACGACACCGTCGTGCTCGACCCCGTCGCCGGCTCCGCGACCGGCGCAGCCACCGACGCCGCCGACGCGACCGCGCCGGTCCGGGCCACCGGCAGTCACCCGTACGACCCCGACCGGGACGGCCACGCGGACGGTTCCGACGCGGCGCCTCGCACCGAGCTCGACGACGACTGGCTGGACGAGGACGACACCCGCGGTAGCGCCCGGGACGACCGGGAGGCAGACGAGCTGGCCCGCGAGGAGGCCGCCGCCTACGACGAGCACGACGAGGCCGAGTTGCGCCGCCAGTACCAGGCCTGGCGTGCGTCGACCCGCGTCGACCGGCCGGCCGACGAGGTCGCCGGCACCGACACCGGGGACGTGGCCCCGGAGCCCGAGCCCGGCAACGTGCGCCCCATCCCGCGCCGTCCCGGCCGGGGGCTGTACGACCCGGAGGCCGCCGAGCGGGCCCGCGCCTACAAGTTCGCCCGCCGCCGCCGCGCCGTCCTGGTGCTGACCCTGCTCATCGTCGGGTTCGCGCTCGGCGCGGTGCTGGTGTCGGGCACGTTGTGGATCGGCACCGGGCTGTCGGCGGTGCTGCTGGCGCTGTTCCTCACCTACCTGCGCCGCCAGGTCCGCATCGAGAGCGACATCCGGGCGCGTCGGCTGGCCAAGCTGCAGCGGGCCCGCCAGATCCGGCCCGAGTTCGTCCCGGAGGCGGACGGCTTCGCCGATCCGTATGCTCAGCGGGCCCCGCGGCCGACCGCGGCGGCCGGCCCGGTGCGCCACCGGTCGAACCGGGTGGTCCTGGATCTGGACGACGACGATCCCGGCTTCGACGACCTGGAGTACTACGAGCCGATGGAGTACCGCCGCGCCGTTGGACAGTGAGGTCCGTTGACGATGACGAGTGTGGTCGCCGGGGTCTATCAGCAGGCCGACGCGACCATCCGGTTCGACTGGGGCGCCGAGGGCGCGGGCGCCACGGCCGCCGGTGCGGGCATCGTCATCGTGATCGACGTGCTGTCGTTCACCACCACGCTGTCGGTCGCCATCGACCACGACGTGGAGGTCTTCCCCTACCGGGTGCGTGACGCCTCCGCGGCCGCCTTCGCCGCGTCGCGGCAGGCCGTGCTGGCCGTCGGGCGCAGCGAGGCCGGTTCCACCGGGGTCAGCCTGTCCCCGCTGTCGGTGCGGGCCGCCGCGGGTCCGCAGGGCCCGTTGACCCGGGCCCGCCGCCTGGTGCTGCCGTCGCCCAACGGGTCGGCGATCGCCCGGGCGATGGCCGACCGTGGCGCCGTCGTCATCGGCGCCTGCCTGCGCAACGCCGCCGCCGTCGCCCGCTGGGTGGTCGACCACGGCCACGGCCGTCCGGTCGCGGTCATCGCGTCGGGGGAGCGCTGGCCCGGTGACCTGTTGCGCCCCGCCGTCGAGGACATGTGGGGGGCCGGCGCGGTCATCGCCGAGCTGCAGGCGCTGGGGATGCGCACCTCGTCCCCCGAGGCCGACGCCGCGGTCGCCACCTACCGCGACGTGCGCGGGCGGATCGGGCTGGCCCTGCAGGCGTGCGCGTCCGGCCGGGAACTCACCGCCGACGGTTTCGGGGCCGAGATCGCCGTCGCCGCCGAACTCGGCGCGTCCACCCGGGTCCCCGTCCTGCGCGGCGAGGCGTTCACCGCCGCGTGAGGGTGGCACGAGCGGCCCCCGCCGGCTGGTAGTCTTTCGATGCTCACGGGGAACCGTGTGCGGGGCTGTAGCGCAGTTGGTAGCGCGCTTCGTTCGCATCGAAGAGGTCCGGGGTTCGATTCCCCGCAGCTCCACCACCACGCAGGCCCCGTCGCGAGACGGGGCCTGTGTCGTTATCAACCCCAGTCGTTCTCAACCCCAGTCGTTCTCAGCCCAGCCGCTGCAGCGGCAGCCGCGCCGCCCACGACGGCTGCGCCGCCGGCCGGTCCAGCAGGTACCCCTGCACGGCGGGACACCCCATCTCCCGCAGCGCCTCCAACTGCGCCGTCGTCTCCACGCCCTCGGCGATGACGTCCAGCCCCAGCTCGGCGCCGAGCGCGATCACCGCCGCCACGATCACCCCGTCCCGGGAGCGTCCGCCCAGGCCGGCGACGAACGAGCGGTCGATCTTCAGCGCCCGGATGGGGAAGCGGGCCAGGTGGGTCAGCGACGAGTAGCCGGTGCCGAAGTCGTCCAGCACCAGGCCGGCGCCCGCGTCGACCAGCGCGCTCAGCGCCGCCTGCGCGGCCCGCCCCCCGTCCAGCAGTGCGGTCTCGGTGATCTCCAGGGTCAGCGTCCCCGGGAGCAGCCCGCTGTCGGCCACGCACGACGCCACCAGCCCGACCAGCTCCGGGTCGTCGAGCTGCCGCGGTGACACGTTGACCGAGATCCGCAGCGGCCGGTCGGGCGGGCCGTCCAGCTCACGCTGCCACCGCGCCGTCTGCCGGCAGGCCTCCCGCAGTGCCCAGCGACCCAGCGGAACGATGAGGCCGTGCTGTTCGGCGACCGGCAGGAAGTCCTCCGGCGGCAGCAGACCGCGGGTCGGGTGCCGCCACCGGACCAGCGCCTCCAACCCGATGAGCTGCTGCGCGTCGGTGCTGCGGATCGGCTGGTAGTGCAGGACCAGCTGGTCCTCGGCCAGCGCGGTGCGCAGCTGACTCTCCAGCCGCGCCCGCGCCGTCGCCTGCGCCTGCAGGCGCTCGTCGAACAGCTCGATGCGGTCACCGTCGTGCTCCTTGGCCCGGTAGAGCGCCGTGTCGGCCTCCCGCAGCAGCTCGTCGGCGCTGCCCAGGCGCGACCGGCGCGCACTCGTGGTGACCCCGACGCTGACCCCCACCGCCACCGTCGTCCCGGCCACCTCCACCGGCGTCGTCACCACCGCCACCATCCGGCGGATGAGGTCGGTGACGTGCTCCTCGGAGACGTCCTCGCAGAGCAGGGCGAACTCGTCGCCGCCGAACCGGGCCAGCGTGTCGGCGGGTCGCACCGCCGCGGCCAGCCGCCGCGCGACCGCGACCAGCACCGCGTCGCCGACGGCGTGTCCGAGCCCGTCGTTGATGCTCTTGAACCGGTCCAGATCCAGCAGTGCGACCGCGACGCCGGGCTCGTCCGGGCGCCCGGTGGGCCGGCGGGCCAGCGCCTGGTCCAGACGGTCCAGGAGCAGCGTTCGATTCGCGAGCCCGGTGAGCGGGTCGTGCAGGGCCTGGTGGCTCAGCTGTTCGCGGAGCGCCGCCTGTTCCCAGGCGGTCGCCACCGTGTTGGCCATCGCCTCCAGCAGGGCGACCTCGTGCGCGGCGAAGCGGCGGCGCCGCACGGCGTGGACGGCGAGGACGCCCAGGGGGCCCTGCGCCCCGGGCACCGGCACGGCCACCCCGCTCACGACCCCCCGGTCCAGCAGCGGTCGGGGCGGGGTGATCCGCGGGTCGTGGCGCAGGTCCCGGGACACGAAGGGCCGGGCCGACCCGACGACGTGCAGTGCGTAGGACCCGGACGCGGCCAGCGGGATGACGGTGCCGACCGGGGTGGCGTCCGGGCCCAGCTCGGCGGCGACCCGCAGGCCGCCGGTGGGCAGCCGGCGCAGGGCGGTGCCGACGCTGGTGCCCAGGGTGTCCACGGCCACCGCCAGCGCGGCGGTGAGCAGCGCGTCGGGTTCGTCGACCCGGAGCGCCTCCCGCCCCAGCCGGGCGACCGCCTCGGCGAAGGCGACCCGCCGCCGTTGCACGCGGAGCGCCATGGCGACGGCGCTGACGGCGGCCACGGCGACGAGCCCGAGGAGCCAGAGATCGGCCACCCCCGTCACCGGGCCGCGCAGAACCGGTCGCGGGGGCCGGACGTGGCCAGCGGCGGGAGGTAGGCGGTGGCCAGTGCGATCGCCCGGGCGGTCGACGCGGCGTAGGTCTCGATCTGCTGCGCCACCAGCTCGCGCGCCGCCGGGGTGGGTGCGGCGACCAGCAGCTCGGCGAACCGCCAGGCCGACTCCCGCCACGCCAGCAGCGGCTGCATCACCGCGGTGTACCCGACCCCGAAGGGCGTGCTCACGGCGGGGATCTGGGGGTCCAGGGTGGCGGCCGCCTCGTCGACCAGCGGCGCGACCACACCGTTGAGCATCCGGTTGACGCTGTCGTGGTCGCCCTTGCGGCTCACCCCGTCCGGGCGGGTCAGCCCGATCGCGGCCAGCACGAACGGCAGGTCCCGGTTGACGTGGGCGTTCATCCCGAGCAGCAGGTTGCCGAGACCGGTGACCGCCTTCCGGTCGGCGGCGTCGAAGGCGACCCGCCAGGCGGGCGCGACGCGGGCGAGATCACCGCGGTCCCACGCCTCCCGGGCGTCGAAGTACATCCGGGCGAAGGCGACGTCCTGGTGGTTGACGAAGGACGGATCGGCCAGGGCACCGGGGGTGGTGCTGAACCGGCGGTACCCCTCGGTGGTGCGCAGGTAGGCGAGCGCGAACACCGCGTGGTGGCTGCAGGCGGCCGCGAGCCGCCCGTACTGGCCGGCCATCGTGCGGATGGTCGCGTCGACGCAGGCGATGCGGCCGGCGACACAGTCGTCGGCGCTGCTCGGCGCGTAGGCGGACGCCAGCGGCGGGAGCAGCTCCGACCAGCCGACGAACAACGGCTCGTCAGCCCGAACGGGTGACGACCACAGCGGGAGCGCGAGGGCCGCGGCGACGACCAGCGTCGTCAGGCGGCGCAGCACCGGAACTCGCACGGTCACTCCTCTGCTCTGGTTGAGCACTGATGAGCGCAACACGATCGATCGAGCGCGATGAACCCTCCATCGCCGGCTCCTGCAAGCTGGCGTGATCCTACACACACTCCGAGTGATGAATCCGACTCGGATGGTCCTACTGCCGATTGCCGTAGCGCGCCCGACGAGTCCGGCGATACGTGCCGGGTCCGGACCGGCGGAATGGGGACCCAGCTCGGTTCCACGCCGGCTCGGCCTGCGGTTGACTGCCGGGTACGGACCGGCCCGGTCCGCCACCGCTCCGGCGACCCGCGCCGGACCAGCCCGAGGACGTGCGATGGACCGGACGCCGGCGAACGCGGCCCCCTTCACCCTGCAGAGCCGGGTCAACGCCGCCGCCCACGCGTCCGGCCACCCGGTCGTCGATGCCGGCCGGGGGCAGCCGAACTGGACGGCGGTCGCCCCACGCGCCGGCTTCTTCCGGCTCGGCGACTTCGCGACCCGGGAGGCCGCCGCGGCGAGCAGTCGGCCGGAGTGGGGCGAGATGCCCACGGTCGAGGGGATCGCCGACCGGCTCCGGGCCGATCTGGCCGGCGACGACAGCCCGGGGGCGGTGTTCCTCGACGAGGCGGTCCGCTACGGGGTCGACGTGCTCGGTTTCGATCCCGACGCCTGGGTGCACGAGCTGGTGCGCGGGGTGCTCGGCTTCGGCTATCCCGCACCCACGTCGATGCTCGCCCATCTGGAGAAGGTGGCCGAGCGCTACCTGGTCACGTTCACCGGCTCGCCGCTCGCGCCCTCCCACCGCTTCCGGGTGTTCGCCACCGAGGGCGGGGCGGCGGCGATGGCCTACGTGTTCCGCACGCTGCTGGAGAACCGGATCGTCGGTCCGGGGGACGCGGTCGCGATCGCCACCCCGACGTTCACCCCGTACCTGCAGATCCCCGTCCTGCGGTCCTACGGCTTCACCGTGGTGGACATCGGCGCGGCCCACAACCAGTCGTACCGCTTCGACGACGAGGTGCTGCTGAAGCTGCTCGACCCGCGGATCAAGGTCTTCTTCGTCATCAACCCCGGGAACCCGGACAGCCGCGCGATGCGCCCGGAGCGGCTCGAGCAGCTCCGGGAGCTCGTCGAGACGCGGCGTCCGGACCTGCTCATCGTGGTCGACACCGCCTACTCGACCTTCGTCGAGGGCTACCGCGGGATCACGGCCGTGCTGCCGCGCAACGTCATCGTGCTGCACTCGTTCTCCAAGAACTTCGCCGGCACCGGCAACCGCGTCGGCTTCCTCGCCGTCCACGAGGACAGCGTCGCCGACGAGGCGCTGGCGGCGCTCCCGGCCGACACCAAGGATGCGCTGCGGATCCGGTACGCGCCGGTCACCGACGACGTCGAGCACCTGTCGTTCCTGCGCCGTCTCGTCGCCGACAGCCGCGAGGTCGCGCTGCACAACATCGCCGGCCTGGCCACGCCGGACCAGGTGCAGATGACGTTCTTCGCGCTGGCGTTCCTGATGCCCGGGGGCGAGGCCTACGTCCTGGCCACCCGGGCCGAGCTGGCCCGGCGGATGGACGCGCTGATGACCGCGGCCGGGCTGACCCCGCCCGGTGGGACGGACAGCATGTACTACGCGATCGTCGACGTGCTCGCGGTGGCCGCGGCCCGCCGCGGTCAGGCGTTCGCGGACCGGCTGGCCGCCGAGGTCGACCCGGAGGTGGTGGCCCTGACGTTGGCCGCCGACCACGGCGTCATCGTGCAGCCCGGCGCGAGCTTCCGGTCGGCGCCGTGGGACGTGCGGCTGTCGCTCGCCTCGCTCACCGCCGACGACGCGGCGGCGGTCGGCCGGGCGATCGTGGCGGTGGTGGACACGCTCGGCTGACCGCGCACCCGGCGCGCCTGACCCCGCCGGAGCCCGCTGACCTGCGAATCTGGACGGCGAGCCGGGCGGCGGGGCCGCCCACGAGGGTGCTCGGGCAAGGGGTACAGCTGTGAACCGAGGACGCTTGGCGGGCCTGGCGGCCGCCGTGATCCTGACCGTCGTGACCGGGGTGCTGATCGCCCAGAGCTCCAGTGCGAGCAACGCCGCCTCCGCGCCACCCGCCCCCGCTCAGCAGGCGGAGAGTGTGAACGAGGCAGCCGCCACCGCACTGCCCCCCGGGGCCGTGCCGCAGGCCGAGATCACCACCGACCGGTGGATCACGCCGAAGGCGCCGAACTTCTCGATGGACAAGATCCCGAAGGGCACCAAGGTCCCGCAGTTCGTGATCTTCTCCTTCGACGGCGCCGGCAGCCACAGCAAGATGCAGGAGTTCCTCGCCGCGGCCGCCCCCACCGACAGCCGCTTCGTCGGCTTCCTGTCCGGCACCTACCTGCTCACCGACGACCACGCCGACGCCTACAGCGCCCCCGGCGCGCAGCCGGGGACCTCGTCCATCGGCTTCGGCGGCGACACGGCCGAGGTCGAGCAGCGGATCAACGACCTGAACAACTTCTACGCGCTGGGCAACGAGGTCGGCACCCACTACAACGGCCACTTCTGCGAGCTCGGCGCCAACTGGTCGACGGCGGAGTGGAACTCCGAGCTCGACCAGTTCTTCTCCTGGTTCAACGACTACAAGGCGGTCAACGGGATCACCGACGGGCCCGACCTCAAGATCCCCGCGTCCGAGGTCAAGGGCGGCCGCACCCCGTGCCTGGCCGGCCAGTTCGACCAGCTCGGGCCGTCCTGGCAGGCGCACGGGATGACCTACGACAGCTCGGGGGAGAGCCCCTACACCGGCATCTCCTGGCCGAAGAAGGAGAACGGGGTCTGGCAGTTCCCGATCCCCACCGTCTACTCCCAGGCATTCGCCGACGCCGGCTACTCGCCGCTGGTCAAGGCCATGGACTACAACTTCTGGTACAAGTTCAACCAGGCTCAGGAGCAGCCGGAGACCCAGCCGCAGCTGACGCAGCTGGTGCTGGACACCTACCGGTTCATGTACCAGCAGGCCTACAACGACAACAGGGCGCCCATCCTGATCGCCAACCACTTCAACGACTGGAACGGCAACTCGTTCAACCCGGCCGCCGAGCAGTTCATGAAGGAGACCTGCGGGCAGCCGGAGACCATCTGCACCACCTACCAGGACGTCATCGCCTGGATGGAGGCGCAGGATCCGCAGAAGATCGCCGACCTGCAGGAGCAGGTGCCGACCGCGGACAAGGCGCCCAAGACCGAGTAGGGGTCACCGACCCACAAGACGACGAGAGCCGCTCCCCGGATCGGGGAGCGGCTCTCGTGTGCGTGGAGGACCTAGGAATTGAACCTAGCGAGGCGCCCCAAGTGCGCATCCCCCGAGGGCATGGAGATTACCCATCTGCGCGGCGGAAGCGCAAGCCGGGCGTCACGGATGCATGACGCTGGCGCCGCGGGAGCGCAGCCGCTGGTCCTCCATCGCCGCGTCGAACTCGGCCTGCCAGTCCGGCGACAGCACCACCCCGGTCCTGCGGGCCTCTTCGGTGGACAGCTCCAGGGGGAAGCCGAACGTGTCGTGCAGGGTGAACAGGTCGGCCCCGGTGGCGCCGGTCCGCCGGTATCCGCGCAGCTGCTTCAGGCCCTTGCCGAGGCTGCGCCGGAACGCCTTCTCCTCCTTGACCAGCACGCCGACGATCTCGGCCTCGTGGCGGTGCAGCTCCGGGTAGGAGTGCTCGTAGATGCCCACGATGGTGGGGATGATGCGCGGCAGGAAATCCTGCTCGAGCCCGAGGTCGAAGGCGTACCGGACGGCCCGGCGGACCAGCCGGCGCATCACGTACCCCTGGGACTTGTTGCTCGGCCGTACCCCGTCGGCGGCCAGGAACGTCGCCCCGCGGAGGTGGTCGGCGACGATGCGCATGGACGCGGTCGCCTCCTCGTAGCTCCTCCCGGACAGCTCCTCCAGCCGCGCCACGATGGGCCAGAGCAGGCTGATCCGGAACACGTCCGAGGTGCCCATCGAGGCGGCGGCGATCCGGGCGAGCCCGCCGCCGAAGTCGACGTTGCGCCGCGGCAGCGGCTCGAAGCCGTCGGCGGTGCGGCGGTACTCCATGAAGACGGAGTTGCCGATCTCGATGAAGCGGCCGCAGTCGCAGTTCTGGTGGCAGTGCGCCCCGTAGGCGGGGTCGTGCTCGACCTCGGGGAACAGGTAGAACATCTCCGAGTCCGGCCCGCCGGGCTCGCCGACGGGCATGTGCTCGGCGGAGTCGCCGCGGCACCACCAGTTCTTCTTGCCGTAGAAGGCGATGCGGGCGCCGCCGGTGCCGACTGCGGCCGCGTGCTCCTCGGTGCCGACCTCGGCGGTGCCGGCCGAGATGCCGGCCGCGGTGAACAGCTCGGTCCAGATGCCGGCCGACTCGGTGTCCTTGCCGATGCCGTGCGCCTCGTCGCCGATGAAGCAGGTGACGAAGATCCGCTCCGGGTCCAGTCCCACCCGTTCGGTGAGGAACGTCCAGACCTGGCGGATCTGGTGGTCCTTGAAGTAGTCGCCCAGGCTCCAGTTGCCCAGCATCTCGAAGAACGTGGTGTGCCGGTTGTCGCCGACCTCCTCGATGTCCTGGGCGCGCAGGCAGGTCTGGCTGTCGGCGAGCCGCCGGCCGGCCGGATGGTCGGCGCCCAACAGGTAGGGCAGCAGCGGCTGCATCCCGCTGCCGGTGAACAGCGTGCTGGGGTCGTCGGCCGGCACCAGCGGCGCCCGGGGGATGACGACGTGGCCGTTCTCGGCCATGAAGTCGAGGAAGAGCGTCCTGATGCGGTCAGCGTCCATGCACGGATGGTGACACAGGGGGAGCCGGGCCGGGAGGGAGTCAGCCCTCTTGACCTGCGGCGGGTCAGCGCCGTAAGGCCAGCACCGCCGCGACGACGACGCTCGCGGTGGCCAGCAGGGCGCGTGCGAGGTCGACCCGCAGCAGCGACCGGACCGCCGCCGGGTCGAACCCCCCGGACAGCGTCCGGTGCAGCGGCACCGCGAGCGACCCGGTGACCGCCACGATGGCGGCGACCAGGGTGAGGGAGACGAACCGCAGTGCGCCGTCCCCGGCCACCAGCAACGCGACGCAGGTGACGGCCTGACCGACGAACAACGGCCCGACGACGACGGTGACCCGACGCTGGTGGGCGGCCTCGTAGGCGGCGAAGTGGGCCGCCGGGACCAGGTCGAACTGGCGGTACACCAGCACCTGTACGGTCCACTGGAATCCGGCGTAGGCCGCGATCAGCACCAGGTGGACCACCAGCAGCGCCGACACCGCACCCATTGTGCCCGGACCCCGAGGAGGCGCCGTGCCCGCTGCCGCCGGCTTCCTGCGGGGGCTCGTCCGTGACCCGGCGCACGGCCCGCTGCCTGCGTTGCTGCTGGTCCTGACGGTGGCGACGGGGGTGGTCGACGCGGTCAGCGTGCTCGCGCTGGGCCGGGTGTTCGTGGCCAACATGACCGGCAACATCGTCTTCCTCGGGTTCGCGCTGACCGGCGCACCCGGGTTCGCGCTGGCCGCGTCGCTCGCCGCGCTCGCCGGGTTCCTGGCCGGCGCGTGGGTGGGCGGTGAGCTGGTGCGCCGGCTCGCGGCGGACCGGTTGCGTCTGCTGACCGTCACCTGCGGGCTCGAGTCGGCGCTGATCGCGTTCGCACTGCTGCTCGCCGCGGT
>JBQGEH010000877.1:0-5353 GCA_052039515.1 Nakamurella sp.
GATGTGGTCGAAGCCGTCCAGGCGGGCGATCTCCTCGACCAGATCGGCCGGCCGGGTCAGGTCCGGTCGCCAGGTCGGCGGGGTGACGAACAGCGCCGCCGCGTCCGCGGAGGTCTCCACCAGGCAGCCGACCGCGGTGAGCCAGCGGGTCGAGACGTCGGCGGCGACGGGGTAGCCGAGCAGCCGCTGCGGCTCGTCGACCGGCAGCGCGATCGTCGGCGGCGGCGTCGGTGACCCGACGTCGGTCCGGCCCGGCTCGATGCGGCCACCGCCGTAGCGGACCAGCAGCGCGGCGGCGCGCTCGGCGGCACCCGGTGCGACCGCGGGATCGACGTCGCGTTCGAAACGGCGCGAGGCCTCGGAGGGCAGCGCGCGCCGCCGGGCGGTGCGGGAGATGACGGCCGGGGTCCAGTGCGCGGCCTCCAGCAGCACCTCGGTGGTGCCGTCGGAGATCTCGGTGCTCGCCCCGCCCATCACCCCGGCGAGCGAGATCGCCCCGCGGGGGTCGGCGACCACGAGGTCGGTCGGGTCCAGCGTCCGGTCGACCCCGTCGAGGGTGCGCAGCGTCTCCCCCGCCGCGGCCCGGCGCACGGTGATCGGGCCGGCCAGCGTGGCCGCGTCGAAGGCGTGCAGCGGCTGCCCGACCTCGACCATCACGTAGTTGGTGACGTCCACGGCCAGCGAGATCGACCGGATGCCGGCGGCCAGCAGCCGGCGGCGCATCCAGTACGGGCTGCGGGCCGTCGGGTCGACCCCGGAGACCTTGACGACCACGAACCGGTCGCAGCCGGACGGGTCCTCGATCGTGACCGGCCACGGCGCGGGCGCGTCGCCCACCTCCCGGATCGGCTCGGCCGCCACGTCGGTGAAGGGGACGTCGAAGGCGGCGGCGAGCTCGCGGGCCAGCCCGCGGATCGACAGGCCGTAGCCGCGGTCCGGGGTGATCGCCAGCTCCAGCACGGTGTCGGTGGCGCCGACCAGCGGCCGGGCGTCCGCACCGACCACGGCGGCCGGGTCGTCGGCGTCGAGCACGATGATGCCGTCGTGGTCGTTGCCGACCCGCAGCTCGGCGGCGGAGCAGATCATCCCGTCGGAGATGCGTCCGTAGGTCGACCGGGAGGCGATCGCGAAGTCCCCGGGCAGGACCGCACCGGGGAGCGCGGCGACGACCAGATCGCCGACGGCGAAGTTGCGGGCGCCGCAGATGACCTGGCGTTCTGCGGTGCCGTCGGCGCCGAGCCCGGGACCGACCTCGAGCGTGACGAAGCGGATCGGCTTCTTGAACTCCGTGAGCTCCTCGATCGCCAACACCCGGGCGACGACCAGGTCACCGGTGGTCGGCGGCGGGGTGTGGACGTCCTCGACCTCGTGGCCGATCCGGATCAGGGCGGCCTCGATGTCGGCGACGGGGACGTCGGCGGGCAGGGCGACGTACTGCCGCAGCCACTCGAGCGGGGCGCGCATCAGACCTCCGTCGGGAAGGGCGCGCTGAACCGCACGTCGCCTTCGATCATGTCCCGCATGTCCGGGATGCCGTTGCGGAACTGCAGGGTGCGCTCGATGCCCATGCCGAACGCGAACCCGGTGAACTCGGCCGGGTCGATGCCGCAGTTGACCAGCACGTTCGGGTCGACCATGCCGCAGCCGCCCCATTCCACCCAGCCGGCGCCGCCCTTCTTCTGCGGGAACCACACGTCCAGTTCGGCGCTGGGCTCGGTGAACGGGAAGAAGTGCGGCCGCAACCGGGTCCGCGACTCCGGCCCGAACATCGACCGGGCGAAGTGGTCCAGGGTGCCCTTGAGGTGCGCCATGGTCAGGTGCCGGTCGATGGCCAGCCCCTCGATCTGGTGGAACACCGGGGTGTGGGTGGCGTCCAGCTCGTCGGTGCGGTACGTGCGGCCCGGACAGACGACATAGATCGGCGCCTCGCGGTGCAGCATGGTGCGGGCCTGCACCGGGGAGGTGTGCGTGCGCAGCACCAGCCCGGAGTCGGCGCCCCCGTCGGGGGCAGCCACGTGGAAGGTGTCCTGCAGCGCCCGCGCCGGGTGGTCGGGCAGGAAGTTCAGCGCGTCGAAGTTGAAGTACTCCGCCTCGAGCTCCGGCCCGTCGGCGACGTCCCAGCCCATGGCCACGAAGGTGTCCACGGCCTGGGCCATGATCAACGACACCGGGTGGCGGGCGCCGGCGGCGCGGCGGTCGCCGGGCAGCGTGACGTCCACCCGCTCGGCGGCGAGGACGGCCGTGTCGCGCTCCTCGGTGAGGACGGCCAGCCGGCTCTCGTAGGCGGCGGTGATCGCCTGCAGGTCGGCGTTGATCTGCCGGCCGCGGGCGGCCCGCTCGGACCCCGGCAGCTGTCCGAGGGCCCGCCGCGACAGCAGCACCGGGGACCGGTCGCCCAGGTGCGCCTGCCGCTGTTCGGCCAGCTCCGCGAGCGTGCCCGCCGCCGCGAACGCCTGCTGCGCCGGACCCACCGGGTCGCCCGCCGCGGCGGGGTCGGGTGGCGGGGGCGTACTGCTCATCGGCGGTGGTCCTCAGACGTCGGGCGGAGCCACCCCGCAGGGGCGGCGCTTCCGGTGCGGTGTCGCCCGGCGGAGACGTCGGCGGGGCTGCCGCACCGACCGCTGAGCATATGCGATGCACCGTCACGCCCCGTCCGCGCCGAACGGCTCCGGCCGGGCCGGCGGCAGGCTCGGTAGGGTGCCGGGATGGCCCGCTCGTTCCTGTCCGGTCTCGCGTCGTCGGTGCTGAAGACGGTGCTGCGGCGCGCGACCGCCACCCGGCCGGCGCCCGCGCGCCGGCCGTCGAACGACCGGCCGGCACCCTCGTCCGGCGACGGGACGCGGCCGTCCGCGCCGGAGTAGGGCAGGTCCGGGGCCACGGCCACCGTGGAGGTCGACCCCCGGGCGATCGGGCGGGTGCGGATGACGTACGCGCCGCGCACCGACGGGGACCCGGATCCCGGCGAGATCGTGTGGACCTGGGTGCCGTACGAGGAGAACGACGGCCGCGGCAAGGACCGGCCGGTGCTCGTGGTGGCGACCGAGGCCGGCGGCACCGTGCTCGCGGTCCAGCTGACCAGCAAGGCGCACCCCGGTGACGGCGAGTTCGTGGCGCTGGGCAGCGGCGCGTGGGACGCGGAGGGCCGGCCGAGCTGGGTCAACCTGGACCGGGTGTTCCGGGTGCACCCGGCCGGGATGCGGCGGGAGGCCACCGCACTGGACGAGCGGCGGTACGCGACGGTCCGCTCGGCGCTGCGGGCCCGCTACCGCTGGAGCTGATCGACCGGTCGCACCACGACATCGGGGCGGCTCCGGCTCGCCGGGCGAGCGGGAACCGCCCCGATGCGGGACTGGTCTCCGGTCAGGAGGTCCGGCGCTGCGCGGACGCGGAGGCGTACAGGCAGATCGCCGCGGCGGTCGCGAGGTTGAGCGACTCGGCCCGGCCGTGGATGGGCACCCGGACGGCGGCGTCGGCCGCCTCGATGACGTGCGCCGGCAGGCCGTGCGCCTCGGAGCCGAACAGCCACGCGGTGGGCAGGTCGAGCACCCCGTCGCGCCCGGCGGCGTCCAGGTCGGTGTCGGCGGACCCGGTGGTGGCGAGCACCGACAGACCGGCGGCGGACAGCGCGGCCAGCAGTTCGTCGACGTCCACCGCGCGGGCCACCGGCAGGTGGAAGACGCTGCCGACGGACGCCCGGACGGCCTTGGGGTTGAAGGGGTCGACGGACTCCCCGGCGAAGACGACGGCGTCGGCTCCGGCGGCGTCGGCCAACCGGACCACCGTGCCGGCGTTGCCGGGGTCGTTGGCGTCGACCAGGACCGCCACCAGCTTCGCGTCGGCGCCGAGCGCCTCGGCGAGCGGGACGTCCACGGTCTGGCAGCGCGCGATCAGACCCTGCGGCGTCTGGGTGTCGCTGAGCAGCTCCATCGCCCGCCGGGTGACCACGCTGACCTCGACGTCGGCCGCGTAAGCGGCCCGGACGAGATCGACGTGGCGCGTCGCCGACTCGGGCGTCACGAACAGCTCGCGCACGACGCCGGGACGCTCCCGGGCGTAGGCCAGGGCCTCGGTGACGGCCTGGGCACCCTCGGCGAGGAACTCGCCGGCCTCCGCGCGCCGGGACCGGCGGAGCAGCCGATGGGCGGCGGCGACCCGGGCGCTGCGCTCGGTCAGCACCCCGTCGCCGGTCACTTCGGTCTCGGTGTCACCCGTGACGAAGTCGGCGTCCCGCGCAGCGGTTCCCGACTTCGTCACCGGCAGACCGGTGGCGTCCCGGCCCCCCGGCGTGGTGCGCCCGACCGTCGGACCGGTCGGACGCCCACGGCGGGGGCGGGAGCCACCCTGGTGCGTACTCAGGCGGCGTCGCTCTTCCCGGCGCCGGCCAGGCTCGGCACCGCGTCGCGGGCGATCTTCACCAGCGCGGCGAAGGCGGCGGCGTCGCGCACGGCGAGCTCGGCCAGGACCTTGCGGTCGACCTCGACGCCGGCCACGTTCAGACCCTGGATGAAGCGGTTGTACGTGATGCCGTTCGCGCGGGCGGCGGCGTTGATGCGCGAGATCCACAGCTTGCGGAACTCGTTCTTGCGCTTGCGCCGGTCGTTGTACGCGTAGTTCAGGGAGTGGAGGACCTGCTCCTTGGCCTTGCGGTACAGCCGCGAGCGCTGGCCGCGGTAACCGGCGGCGCGCTCCAGGGTCGTGCGGCGCTTCTTCTGGGCGTTGACCGCCCTCTTGACGCGAGCCACGGGGGCACCTGTCTTTCTACGTGGGGCTCACGCCGGCGGCCGGTGGCCGGGCGGCGGAGCGGAAGGGGATGGAGGTCGTGCGGGGTGCCGGGGCGGGTGCCCCGGCGGCGTGGCCGGACGGCCGGTGTGCTGCGGGGACCGGACTCAGCGGCCGAGCATCCGCTTGACGCGGGGCACGTCGACCTTGGCGAAGTCCGCCGTGCCGGACAGCCGCCGGGTGCGCTTGCTGGTCTTCACCTCGAGCAGGTGACGCTTGTTGGTCTGCTCGTGGGTCAGCTTCCCGGAGCCGGTCACCTTGACCCGCTTCTTCATCCCGGAGTGCGTCTTCATCTTGGGCATGGCGTTCCTCGTCATTTCTCAGCCCGTCCGCAGGCGGACAGGTGCCGGCGGGCTGCCGGCGGGTGGTTCACGTGGTGGTCGGTGGTTCAGCTCGTCGGCTTGGGCGGCCGCGGGCCGGGGGCACCCGGACGCGGACCGGGCGCA
Organism: Nakamurella sp.; assembly: GCA_052039515.1. Taxonomy (GTDB): domain Bacteria; phylum Actinomycetota; class Actinomycetes; order Mycobacteriales; family Nakamurellaceae; genus Nakamurella. The sequence goes on from JBQGEH010000877.1 coordinate 5,226, forward strand.
CCGGGACGCGGCGCTCCCCCGCCCGGCTTGCCCGGGGTGCCGCCGGTGGTCGCCGGCCGGACCGCGGGTCGCGGCGCGGACGGAGCCGGTCGCGGCGAGGACGCCGGGGCGGACCCGGACGTGCCGGT
>JBQGEH010000878.1:0-2162 GCA_052039515.1 Nakamurella sp.
CCAGCCCGCCCAGCGCGACAGGAGCAGACCGTCATGGACGATCGTCGCCGACGCCGGGCATCCACGTCGCCGGACCCGACCGCACCGACGGCTGTGACCGGTGCGCCGTGACCGGTCCCGAGCACCCGCGGGTCGTCCGCCTCCGGCACCACCGGGAGGGGCGGGAGGGATCCATCGGGGTGGAGGACCACGGCGAGGTGCTGATCGCCCGGATCACCGGCTCGCCGCACGCGGAGCTGCTCCCCGGGGTGGTCGACGACCTGTCCGACCTCCTCGACCTGGTCGAGGACGCGCCGCAGGTGCGGGCGGTCGTGCTCACCGGTACGCATCCCGAGCGTTTCGTCGCCCACACCTCCGTGCGCTGGCTGCAGGAGGGGTCCGCCGGCAGCACCGGGCCCCGGGTCCGGGAGGCCGAGGACTCCCGGTTGCGGGGAGTCGCCCGGCTGCTGACCTTCCACGACACGCTGCTGCGCATGCACAGCTCCGGGGCGGTGTTCGTCGCCGCGCTGAACGGTTCCGCGCTGGGTGGGGGCTGCGAGCTCGCGCTGGCCTGTGACCTGCGGGTGATGGCCGACGGGCCGTTCATGTTCGGACTGCCCGAGGTGCTGATGGGTCTCACCCCCGGCGGGGGCGGCACGCAGCGGCTGCCCCGGCTGATCGGGGTCCACCGGGCGCTCAAGCACATCCTGCTGGGCGCCCCGATGACGCCGGCCGAGGCGCTCGCCTGCGGCGCGGTGGACGGGGTGGTGGCGCCGGAGGACCTGCTGGAGACCGCGGCGGCGCTCGCGCTGCGCTACGGCTCCCGGGGTCGGGGGGCGGTGGGAGCGGTCAAGCGCAGCGTCCACCTCGGGACCGGCATGGAGCTGGAGGACGGTCTGGCGCTGGAACGCAGCGAGTTCCTCGCGGCGCTGTCCACCGCGACGGCGCAGGAACGGATGTCCGCCCACGAAGCCAGCGTCCGGTCCCACGGTGAACTGCCGCTGTACCGCCCCGAGGTCTACCGCACGGCACTGCAGGTGGGCGGCCTGCCCACCGGCGACTACTGAAGCGCCGGCGACGTTCCCGCCTCTTCCCACCCACGCGAACGGCGCCCCCGGTCGACGCGCCTCCGCCGCCGGCCCCGGACGCCGGTCACGACACCGGTCCTCCCGCTCACCACCACGAAAGGTGCTCCCACCATGCAGATCCCGTCGATCCGGAGGGTCGTCCTCGGTGCGGTCCTCGTCGTCACGGCCGGGTGCTCCACACCCTCGGACGGTGCCGCCACCGACAGTTCCGGTGTCCCCACCGGGCCGGGGAGTTCCGCGGCGCCCACGTCAGTCGTCGCCGCCGACGCCTCCACCCCGACCGCATCCGCGGCGGCCGGCTGGACTGGGCGGGCCCCACGCCGCGAGTTCCTGTTCCAGGTGGAGCGGTACACCACCGGGAACCAGGGCGGCCAGGTGCTGAACATGTACTTCCACTACCGCTACGACGCCGGTCTGGGTGACGCGGACATCCCCAACTACGTCGACCTGCGCACCGAGGCCCTGACCTTCATGGACGCCGTCGACGCCACCGCGAACCCGTACTGGGAGGACCTCAACCAACAGCTGTGCGGCCGGTTGCACGACGACTTCCCCGTCGAGGCGATCAGCTGCCAGCTGCAGGTGTACCCCGACGACCGCGCCGGGCTGCCCTACGAACCCGGCTTCCACTCCAGCGTCCACACCATCGGCGACATCGAGCCGCTCGCGGTCGTCGGCCCGGTCAGCGCCGGCTGAGCCGTCCGCGACGTCGGACGTCGCGGTCTCGAGGGGGGACCGCGAACCACCACGTCGCCGACCCGTCGCAGCACCCACCCACCCGCACCGACCCACACGGACAGGAAGAGACCGTTCCCGTCACCAGCCGACCCACCCGCCGTCAGTTCCGTGCCGCCGCCGCGGCGAGCGGCGCCACCGCCGCCTTCGTCAGCATCTTCGGATCCAACGCGGCCTACGCCGCCGACGTGCGCCGGTCCATCCCGGCCCGGGTCGCCGACTCCCTGACCCAGCGCGCGGCGGCTGCCCTGCCCGCCGCAATGCCGCTGGGAGCGCCGCTGAGCGACATCGCCCAGGGGTGGGACGGCACCCTCTGGGGCGTCGACACCGCCGGTGTTCCGTACGGTTTCGACCCCATCG
>JBQGEH010000879.1:0-10939 GCA_052039515.1 Nakamurella sp.
CGTGACGAACGGGCGGCACCGGGCGACCCCGGTCAGCCAGACCCGGTTGACGTCGGCCGCTTCGTCGGCGAGCACGCTGGTCAGCACCTCCACCCCGGCCGCCCGGAGCGTGTCCGCGCCACCCGCCGCGGTCGGCGTCGGATCGGGGGTGGCCACCACCACCCGCGCGACGCCGGCGGCGATCAGCGCCTGCGCGCACGGACCCGTCCGGCCGGTGTGGTTGCACGGCTCCAACGTCACCACCGCGGTCGCCCCGCGGGCGGCGGCACCGGCGGCGCGCAGCGCGTTGACCTCGGCGTGCGCCTCGCCGTACCGCTCGTGCCAGCCCTCACCGACGACGTGGCCGTCCGGGGCGAGCAGCACGCAGCCGACCACTGGGTTGGGCAGCACGTCGGCCGCGCCCCGTTCGGCCAGCTCCAGCGCACGGCGCATGGCGTCCCGTTCGGCGTCGCTCGGTCCGGTCACGCCCCGACGGTACGACGTCCCGGGTCACTGTCGGTCCCGGGCGTTAGCGTCCGGTCATCGGACCACGGTCGACGAGGAGGGGTCATGACCGACTTCGAGGCGTTCATGGCGCGGCGGCTGGCCGCGTCGACGGCGTTCGTGGAGGGGGAGATCCAGCCCCTGCTCGACCTGTCGGTGACCCGCGACCCGGCGTCGATCTTCGGCCCGCCCGGCACGGTGGTGACCGGGGCGGACGCGGTGAACGCCGCGAACACCCGGGGTGCGGCCGGTTTCGCGCCGGGTGGCGAGAACGCCTTCGAGGTGCTGCACTCCGCGGCGGACGGCGACCTCGCCTACTGGGCGGGGGTGCAGCGCTCGGTCGTGCGGTTCCGCGACCGGGACGAGCCGGTGCCGATGGCGCTGCGGGTCACCGAGGTGTTCCGGCGCGAGGACGGCGGCTGGAAGCTGCTGCACCGGCATGCGGATCCGTTGCGCGAGGGGTGACGGGTGGGGTGGGCCCCGTGGGGCTCGAACCCACAACCTACGGATTAAAAGTCCGCAGCTCTGACCGATTGAGCTAGAGGCCCGCGACGGGCAGGCCCGACGCCGTCTCGGAGCCTACCGGGACTCGCCGCGGCACCCGCACGCGTGATCCCGCACACGACGCCGGAAAAGAACTTGCATGCATCAACCAATGAGTGCACTCTTGCATGAGTCAACTAGTTGCATGCATCAACCAATTTACCTGCTCTTGACGAACGGAGGCGGAGTGACGATCACCGACACCGCCGGGACCGCGACGGACGTCTACCGCGACGCCGTCGCCACCTGCTCCGCAGCGGACCGCGCGTTCGCCGGCGACGTCACCCAGCACCTCATCGAGGTGGTGAAGGCGTTCGGTGCGGTCAAGCACCGGATGCACGGCGCCACCCCGCAGGACGGCTTCGACTACGGCCTCCTGCTCAAGCTGGCCAGCACCGGGCCGACCCGGGCCAGTGACCTCGCCGAGCGGCTGTGCGCCGACCCGTCCACGGTGTCGCGGCAGGTCGCGGGGCTGGTCAAGGCCGGTCTCGTGCAACGCCTGGCCGACCCGGACGACGGCCGCGCCTCCATCCTCGTCCCCACCGCCGACGGGCACGCCCGCATCGCGCAGATGGTCGAGATGCGCGGACGGGTCTTCGCGCCGCTCGTCGCCGACTGGTCCCCGGAGGACCGGGAACGGTTCGCCACACTCCTCGCCCAGTTCGTCCAGGGCCTCAGCCACAACATCGAAGCCGTCAAGACGGTCGCCGCCGAGCTGCTCCAGCCGGCGCCCGCCACCGAGAAGTCCACCGCTCAAGGGAGTAACGCATGACCACCGCACCAGCACAGGTGGAGTCACCGGTCGGGCTGACCCACAAACAGATCCTGACCATCCTGGGCGGGCTGATGGCGGGCATGCTGCTCGCCGCGCTCGACCAGACCATCGTGTCGACCTCGATCCGGACGATCGCCGACGACCTCGGCCAGCTGTCCGGCCAGGCCTGGGCGACCACCGCCTACCTGATCACCTCCACGATCACCACGCCGCTCTACGGCAAGCTGTCCGACCTCTACGGTCGTCGGCCGCTGTTCATCTCCGCGATCAGCATCTTCGTGGTCGGCTCGGTGCTCAGCGGCATCGCCACCTCGATGACCGAGCTCGCCGCCTTCCGCGCCATCCAGGGCCTCGGCGCCGGCGGTCTCTTCTCGCTGGCGCTGGCGATCCTCGCCGACATCGTGCCGCCGCGGGAGCGCTCCCGGTACCAGGGCATGTTCCTGGCCGTCTTCGGTACCTCCTCGGTCATCGGGCCGATCATCGGTGGCTTCTTCGCCGGTGCCGACTCGATCTTCGGCATCACCGGCTGGCGCTGGGTCTTCCTCATCAACGTGCCGATCGGCATCGTCGCCCTGGCCGTCGTGCTCAAGGTGCTGCACATCCCGCACACCCGTCGTGACCACCGCATCGACTGGTGGGGCGCCGTCGCGCTGGTCGTCGGCATGGTGCCGCTGCTGCTCGTCGCCGAGCAGGGCAACAAGTGGGGCTGGCTCTCGGCCGGCAGCATCGTCTCGATCGTCGTCGGCGTGCTCGGCATCGTCGGGTTCGTGTTCATCGAGAAGAAGATGGGCGACGACGCGCTGATCCCGATGCGCCTGTTCGCCAACCGGCAGTTCTCGCAGGGCCTGATCGTCAACGTGCTCATCGGCCTGGCCATGTTCGGTGCGCTGGCCACCCTGCCGCTGTACCTGCAGCTGGTGAAGGGCGCCACCCCGACCCAGTCCGGCCTGTGGCTGCTGCCGATGATGGTCGGCCTGATGGGCGGCTCGATCAGCTCCGGCATCATCACCGGCAAGACCGGCCGCTACAAGATCTTCCCGGTCGTCGGCACCGCGCTGCTGATCATCGCGTTCGGCATGATGCTCGCGCTGATCCACGTCGACACCCCGTACCTGGTGCTGGCCGGCACGTTCCTGGTGCTCGGCGCCGGGCTCGGCCTCAACATGCAGACGATGATGATGGCCGTCCAGAACACGGTGAAGGCCCGCGACATCGGCGTGGCCACCTCGTCGGCGACGTTCTTCCGCGCCACCGGCGGCACCATCGGCACCGCGGTGTTCCTGTCGCTGCTGTTCAACGGCCTGCCCACCAACGTGCAGACCCAGGTCGGCGAGGTGGCGCAGACCCCGGCGTTCCAGCAGGCGTTGGCCTCGTCCGGGACGACCTTCCAGGCCTACGGCCAGCAGCTGGCCGGACTGAGCGAGGACTCGGCGTTCCTGAACAACCTGCCGACGGCGCTCGCGCAGCCGGTCAAGCAGGGCTTCGTCGACTCCACCCACGTCGTCTACATCCTCGCCGGCATCGTCGCGGTGCTCGCCTTCCTGCTCGTCCTGATGCTCAAGGAGGTCCCGCTGCGCACCAAGTCCGCGCTGCAGGAGATCCAGGAGGAGGAGGCCGCCGCGGCGGCCGCCGCCGCCGGCAACGTCGGGCTCAACGACGCCGCCGGGGCCGAGCGGGAGCGGGCGGACAGCGACGAGCTGGTCTCCGCGAGCGCGGTCGCCGAGCCGGCACCGAAGTCGTCCGGCGGACGGCACCGCCGCGAGGACTGACCTCCCGTACGGATGACAGTGGCCCCCGACTCCGGTCGGGGGCCACTGTCATGTCCGGGTGGTCACTGCCAGGCGACGAGCTTCGGCAGCTCCCGGCGGTCGCGCAGCGGCTGCGGACGGCCGTCGACGGTCACGTACCGCAGCTCCGGTCCCTCGGTGGCGAGCCGGGTGACGGCGGCGATCAGCCGGTCGACGTGCTCGGTGGTGGTGCCGAGACCGACCGAGGCCCGCACCGCGTGACCGGTGCCGTCGACCGAATCGCAGCCGGCGGCGCCGAGCAGGCGGCGGACCAGCGGCTGCGCGCAGAACGCGCCGTCGCGGACGCCGATGCCGTACTCGGCCGACAGCGCGGCCGCGACGACCGGGGACGACAGCGAGCTCACGGTGAAGGTGGCGACCCCGATCACGCTGGCGCCGCCGTCGAACAGCGAATGCACGGTGACGCCGGGGATGTCGGACAGCCCGCGGATCAACCGGGCGGTCAGGTCGCGCTCGATGGCGACGAGGGCGTCGCTGTCGGCGGTGAGCAACGCGTGGCAGGCGGTGGCCAGCGCGACCACGCCGGGGACGTTCGGGGTGCCCGCTTCGTGGCGGTCGGGCAGCGCCTTCCACTCGGTGCGGTCGTCCTCGACCGTCTTGGTCGCACCGCCGCCCACCAGGTACGGCGGGGCGGCGGCGAGCCAGTCCGCCCGGCCGACGAGGGCTCCGGCGCCGTAGGGCGCGTAGACCTTGTGTCCGGACAGTGCGACGTAGTCCACCCACAGGTCGGTGATCGAGAACGGGCGGTGCGGCGCGAGCTGGGCCGCGTCCAGCGCGATCCGGGCACCGTGCGCGTGGGCGACGGCGGCGAGGAGGGCGATCGGCCCGATCTCGCCGGTGACGTTGCTGGCGCCGGTGACCACGACCAGCACCGGGCCGTGCTTGCGGGCGTCCCGGCAGGCGTCGCCGACGGCGCGGACCGCGGCCTGCGGGGTGGCCGGCGCGGGCAGCCGGACGACGCGGTGCTGCTCCCAGGGCAGCAGGGTCGCGTGGTGCTCGGTCTCGAAGACGACGACCGTGGTGCCGGCGGGCAGGCAGTGCGAGAGCAGGTTGAAGGCGTCGGTGGTGTTGCGGGTGAACAGCACAGCGTCGTCGGCGCGGCCGCCGACGAACGCGCGGATCGGCTCCCGGGCCCCCTCGTACAGGGCGGTGCACAGCCGGGAGTCGAAGCCCGCCCCGCGGTGCACCGATGCGTAGCTCTCCAGCACCGCGTCGACCGCCTCCTTGACCACCCGCAGCGCGGGGGCGGACGCGGCGTGGTCGAGGTTCGCGTACTCCACCGTGCGGCCGTCGGCCAGCGGCACCCGGTGTCCGGCGCCGACGATCTCCAGGCCGGGGGCGTGCGCGCCGACGACGGGACGGGCGTCGTCGACGGCGGGGAGGGTGGCCTCGACGGGACCGGTCGCGGCGAGGAAGTGCAGGTCCTCGAGGGTGAGCGTCATGGCGGTCTCCTTGCGGTCGTAGGACCGCCGGGGACGAGCCGGTGGTCCGCGCTTGCCGCCGGTGCATCCGGACGGCCAGGTCCTCACCTGGGGCACCCCACCGCGGAGGAGGGTTGCCGGCTAGCAAACCAGGGTTTGTCGCTAGCACTCATGACCTACGCGTGGACGATAACACGGGCCGACGGCCGGTCCGCCAGCCTGTGTGCCGCAGACCACAGGCTCGGGCGATCTGTCCACAACTGCGGCAAACGGGTGATGCAGCCGGGTGCGACGGCATAGAGTCGGCCCGGATCGACGGGGAGCGGGGGCGGCATGCGGCCGGACAGGTCACAGGAGGCCGGTGATCGCGGTTCCATCACCCCGCTGCTGCTCGGGCTGACGCTGTGCCTGCTGCTGCTCGTGGCCGGGGTGACGGCGGCGGGATCGGCGTTCCTGGGTCGCAGTCGCCTGCAGAACCAGTGCGACGGCGCGGCCCTGGCCGCCAGTGACGCCGCCGACGTCCCCGGCCGGCCCCGGCAGACCGCGCTGGCCAACACCGCGGCGGTCGACTACCTGGCGGTGCGGCCGGGGCGGGTGGGCGTACGGGTGCTGGTCGGCGCGGACACCGTCACGGCGACCTGCTGGACGGACACCCCGATCACGTTCGGCGGTATGTTCGCCACTCCGACGCTCCGCCAGGAGGTCGAGTCCAGCAGCCGGCTCCGCTACACCGACTCCTGAGGGATGCGGCGAACGGATTTGGGAGCGTCCGTGTCCGTCCCCTATAGTCGACATGCTCCCAACGGAAGGCCGTTGGAGGCGGAGTTCCTCCGGCCCCCATCGTCTAGTGGCCCAGGACGTCGCCCTTTCACGGCGGTAACACGGGTTCGAATCCCGTTGGGGGTACGCACCACGGCGGTCATCAGCACCTCCGCGAGGCAGTAAAGTAGTTCCAGCATCACGGTCTCAGCACCACCGAGGCCCCGTAGCGCAGTTGGTTAGCGCGCCGCCCTGTCACGGCGGAGGTCGCGGGTTCAAGTCCCGTCGGGGTCGCCGAACGTCGGGCCGGGTTCAGTCACATGCGCCCGGCCCGACGTTTGAGGCCAGGTAGCTCAGTTGGTACGAGCGTCCGCCTGAAAAGTGGAAGGTCCGCGGTTCGACCCCGCGCCTGGCCACCACCCAGCCCTCCGGAGCCGTCAGGCCCGGGGGGCTGTCTGGTCTCCGGGCCGGAACTCAGCGCGGTGGCGCCACCGATTCCCGGGTGACGAGCGGCATGGCCACCCGGTGCACCGCGGGTGCCGCGGACGGCGCCAACAGGAGCTCAGTGGCCCGCCGGCCCATCTCCAGATGCGGGATCCCGACGCCGGTCAGGCCCGGCCGCAACCAGGCGGCCAGGTCGGAGTCGTCGAAGGAGACGACCGACACGTCTCCCGGCACACTCAGCCCCGCCTCGGCGAGCGCCTGGTACGCACCCAGTGCCACCCGGTCGTTGAGGGCGACCAGCGCCCGCGGCGGCGGACCCTCGGCCAACAGCCGCCGGGTCGCCTCGTACGCGGGCTCCGGCCACCACCGGGTGGCCACCTCGCCGGCCAGCCCGGTACCCGCCGCGGCCAGCGCCGCCTCGATGCCGCGCCGCCGCTCGCGGCCGGCGACGACGTCGTCCGGGGTCTCACCCAGCAGCACGATGCCGTCCCGATGGCCCGCCTCCAGCAGGGCGCCCGCGGCGAGCCGGCCCCCCGCCTCCTCGTCCGGCACCACCGCGGTCGCATCGTCCGCGGCCGGGAGGCAGTTCAGCAGCACCACGCGGTGCGAGTCGAACAACGCGGTCACGTCCACCTCGCGGGTGTAGGAGGACGCGTACAGGAACCCGCCGACGCCGCGGTCGAGCATGCTGCGGACGAGCTGCTGTTCGACCTCGGCGTCGCCCTCGCTCTCCCCGACGAACAGCAGGTGGTCGTGCAGGAGGGCGGTGGTCATGCTGCTGCGGATGAGGTAGCCGGCGAACGGCTCGGTGGCCACCACGTCGCTGATGAAGCCGATCGTCTGCGACAGGTTCGTCCGCAAGCTGCGGGCCAGCAGGTTGGGTCGGTAGTCCAGCTCCCGCGCGGCCTGCAGCACCCGCTGCTCAGCGGCGCTGGAGATCCGCATGTCCCGCCGTCCGGTCATGACGAACGACGCGGTGGTGCGGGAGACGCCGGCGCGGGCGGCCACGTCCATCAGCGTGACGCGCTGACGGACCACGGGGCTCCTCGCTGGACCAGGACTGCGGGGCAGCAGGACTCGGGTCGCCGTCGTCGCCGCGCCCTCAGGGCAGGCCGATCCTCGCATCTTCTGTACCGGTCGACCAAGCGTTCGACGCCGGCGAACGCCGAGGGCGGTGGCTAATCCGGGTTACTGCGGACGGGTATGGGCGAGGTCACATCCGTCCGCGGGGTGGGGGCCTCAGTCGCGCGGCGACAGGACGCAGAACTCGTTGCCCTCCGGGTCGGCGAGCACCGCGAAGGAGGCGACGTCGGGCTGGCCGACGTCGACGCGGGTGGCCCCGAGACGCAGCAGCCGTTCGACCTCGGCCGTGTGGTCGTCCCCGGCGCCCGGCGCGAGATCCAGGTGCAGCCGGTTCTTGACCACCTTGCCCTCGGGTACCGGGACGAAGACCAGGCCGGGGCCGCGTTCGGCGGGCGGCGGTACCCGTGCCGGGTCGAAGGCGTGCGGCGGGACGAGGACCACCTCGTCCGGCGCCTCGTAGGCGACGCGCCAGTCGAGCACCTCGGCCCACCAGCGGGCCTGTGCGGCGACGTCGTGACAGTCGACGACGGTCGTGTACCAGCGGACCGGCACCGGCTCACCTCCCCGGACGTGGTGCCGGAAGTCTAGAACCGTCACGCTCGGGCCGCGAGGGGCGTGGGCTGTGACACGTCCGGGGCTTCCGGGGGCGCCGCCGAGGGAGCTCGAATCCACGCAGCGACGACTCATGCCGGCAACACAAGCCGGCGTGGGGCAATGCCGCGGTAATGCCAGGGCCAGTACCGACGAAACACCCCGCCCATACGGTGCTCTCGGATCGAGCGGGGAAGCCCGCCGGGCGGACCCGTTCCGCCCTCGTCGATCTCGGGGGAATGGGCCGTCGCGCCCGCCCGTGGTCCGGCTCCGCGCTCCACCACTGACGACAGTACCCATCGACCGCCCACACCGGTCGCCCGCCCGTGCCGCACTCCGGCACGACCTCGAAAGGCGTTGCCATGACACGACCACGACGGAGTCCCGCCGCCGGGATGCTCGTCCTCTCGGCCGCTCTCGTCCTGACCGCCTGCGGCAGCAAGGTCACCCCCGCCGCCGGGTCCTCCTCGTCCACCACGTCGTCGTCGGGGTCGGCCGCGGCCTCCGCGGCACCGGGTGCCTCCTGCGTGGACACCTCCGGCAGCTCCGTCAAGATCGGCTTCCTCAACTCGCTCTCGGGCACGATGGCCATCAGCGAGAAGACCGTGCAGGAGTCGCTGAGCATGGCCGCCGACGAGATCAACGCGGCCGGCGGCGTCCTCGGCAAGCAGCTCGACGTGATCAAGGAGGACGGCGCCTCCGAGCCCGCCACCTTCGCGGAGAAGGCGACAAAGCTCATCCAGAGCGACTGTGTCGCCGCCGTCTTCGGCGGCTGGACGTCCTCGTCGCGCAAGGCCATGCTGCCCGTCTTCGAGAGCAACGACGCGCTGCTCTACTACCCCGTGCAGTACGAGGGTCTCGAGTCCAGCAAGAACATCTTCTACACCGGCGCGACCACCAACCAGCAGATCCTGCCGGCGCTGGACTACCTGAAGGAGAAGGGCGTCACCAGCCTGTTCCTGGTGGGCAGCGACTACGTCTTCCCGCAGACCGCGAACAAGGAGATCAAGGCCTGGGCCGCGGCCAACGGCATGGAGATCAAGGGCGAGGAGTACGTGCCGCTGGCCTCCGGCGCCGACTTCTCCACCATCATCACCAAGGTCAAGGACTCCGGCGCCGGGGCGGTGTTCAACACCCTCAACGGCGACGCCAACGTGTCGTTCTTCAAGGAGTACAAGAACGTCGGGCTGGACGCGGCGACCATGCCGGTCGTCTCGGTGTCCATCGCCGAGGAGGAGGTCGCCGGTGTCGGCGTGGAGAACCTCGTCGGCCAGCTGACCGCGTGGAACTACTACCAGACCATCGACACCCCGACCAACCAGAAGTTCGTGGCCGACTTCAAGGCCAAGTACGGCGAGGACCGGGTCACCTCGGACCCGATGGAGGCCGCGTACGCCTCGCTGTACCTGTGGAAGAACACGGTGGAGAAAGCGAAGTCGTTCGCCGTGGCCGACATCCAGGCCAACGCCGACGGTGTCAGCTTCGACGCCCCCGAGGGCACCGTCACGATCAACGGCGAGAACCACCACATCGCCAAGACCGCGCTCATCGGGAAGGTGGCCGAGGACGGGCTCATCTACACCGAGTGGAGCTCCAAGGAACCCATCGAGCCGGACCCGTACCTGACCACCTACCCGTGGGCGGCCGGCCTGAGCTGACCGGACGAGCGGCGGGTCACCCGGCCCGCCGCCCGGTTCCGTTCCGCACCAACGGCTGTCGTCGACGCCCGAAGGGGAGTGCAGATGGACGTAGTGGTTTCGCAGATCTTCACCGGCCTCAGCATCGGTTCCATCCTGCTGCTGGCCGCGATCGGTCTCGCCCTGACCTTCGGGCAGATGGGCGTCATCAACATGGCCCACGGCGAGTTCATCATGGCCGGCGGCTACACCGCCTTCGTCGTGCAGGGGCTCTTCGACGACGCCGGGGTGGGGTTGCTCGTGTCCATCCCGGTGGCGTTCCTCGTCGGCGGTCTGCTCGGGGCGATCCTGGAGATGACGCTGCTGCGGCGGATGTACCACCGGCCGCTGGACACCCTGCTGGTGACCTACGGGGTCTCACTGATCCTGCAGCAGCTGGCCAAGAACATCTTCGGCACGCAGGGCAAGTCGGTGAAGACGCCGACCTGGCTGCAGGGTCCGCTCGAGCTCTTCGGCTTCGACTTCCCCAAGACCCGGGTGTTCGTGCTCGTCCTGGCCGTGGTCACGGTCGTGGGCCTGTCGGTCGCGTTGAAGACGACTCCGCTCGGCCGCCGCATCCGCGCCACCGTCCAGAACCGCCAGCTGGCCGAGTGTTCCGGGATCTCCAGCCGCGCCACCGACCGGCTGACCTTCTTCCTCGGCTCCGGGCTCGCCGGCATCGCCGGTGTAGCACTGACCCAGCTGTCGCCGGTCAACTCCTCGGTCGGCCAGAGCTACATCATCAACGCCTTCCTCGTCGTCGTGGTCGGTGGCATCGGCCAGATCAAGGGCGCCGTCATCGCCGCCTTCGTCCTCGGCGTCGGCCAGGCCGCGCTGGAGAAGATCTACGACGCCTCGCTCGCCCGCATCCTGATCTTCGTCGCCATCGTGTTGTTCCTGCAGCTGCGGCCGCAGGGCATCTTCAACGTCCGCACCCGGAGCCTGGCATGAGAGCACTGACGCAGAGCCGTTTCTCGGCCGTCCTGCCCTTCCTGCTGGCCGCCGCCGTGCTGTTCGTGGTGGCGCCGGCGGTGCTGAGCGACGTCCGGCTCAACCTGCTGGCCCGCTACCTGTGCTTCGCCATCGTCGCCGTCGGCATCGGGCTCGCCTGGGGCGCCGGCGGCATGCTGACGCTGGGCCAGGGGGTGTTCTTCGGGCTGGGCGCCTACGCCATGGGCCTGCACATGAAGCTCGACGACGCGGGACCGGGCCGCGCACCCGACTACATGCCGCCCACCACCGACTACCTGCCCGGCTGGGTGGAGATGTTCCGCAGCGGCGTCGTCACGATCATCGCGATCGTCGCCCTGCCCGCGCTGGTCGCCCTGGTGCTGGGACTGGCCACCTTCAAGCGCA
>JBQGEH010000880.1:0-1656 GCA_052039515.1 Nakamurella sp.
CCCTCCCCGATCGGCTCCGCCATGCCCTCCGCTCTGCTCACCCCTGTCCGGCACGCCGCCGCCCGCACCGGACTCGGCACCGTCGACGTCCACCAGCACCTGTGGCCGCCGTCGTTCGTCGAGGCCCTCCGGCGGCGCCGCGCCGCGCCCCGCCTCGACGGATGGACCTTGTACCTCGACGGTGAACCGCCGTTCGAGATCGATGCCGACCACCACGACCCGACCGTCCGCGCGTCCGACGACCCCAGCGCCGAACGCTGGGTGAGTCTCTCGAGCCCGCTCGGGATCGAGGAGCTACCCCCCGGGGAGGCCGAGAGCCTGCTGGACGCCTGGCATCTCGGCGCATCCGAGCTGGGACCCGGCTTCCGGATGTGGTCGTCGGTGGCCCATCGCGACCCGGACCTGGATGCGTTGCGCCGGCAGCTGGACGCCGGTGCGGTCGGTCTCCAGGTGCCGGCGACCCGGCTCGCGGACCCGGCGGCGCTGGAGGCGCTGCTGCCCGTGCTGGCCGTCGCCGAGGCGGCGGACCGTCCGGTGCTGGTGCACCCCGGGGCCGTGTCGGCGGGTGCGGGTGAGGTCCCCGGCTGGTGGCCGGCGGTCGTCGCCTACCCGGCGCAGCTGCAGGCCGCCTGGTGGGCCTGGCATCTCGCGGGCCGCACCGCCCTCCCCCGGCTGCGGATCTGTTTCGCGGCGGGCGCGGGGCTCGCCCCGGTGCACCACGAGCGGTTCAGCGCCCGTGGCGGCGGGCCGTTCCGACCGGACCCGGGCACGTTCGTCGACACCTCCTCCTACGGCGTGCAGGGCATCGACGCCCTCGTCCGGGTGCTGGGTGTGGACGCCGTGGTCTTCGGCACCGACCGCCCGTACGGACCCCTCACCACCCCGACCCATCTGGGTGCCGCCGGCGAGAACGCCGTGCGCGTGACCAATCCCCGACGTCTGCTGGAAGGACCGGACCGATGAGCACTCCCACCCTGGACCGCGCGGGAGTCCCGGCGCGGCACGCACTCCCGATCACCGCGGGAGGCGACGGCGTCACGCTGGACCGGCTGCCGGGTCGCGACCTTGGACGAGCGTGAGTTGATCGAGCTCGCCTCCTCGCTCGCCGCCGACCCGGCGCGGTGGGAGGAGCACGTCGCGTTCTCCGACGACCGGCGGCACTACGTGTCGCTGTACCGCGACGCCCACGTCGACGTCTGGGTGCTGTGCTGGACCCCGGAGAACGACACCGGATGGCACGACCACGACATCTCCTCGGGCGCGGTCGCCGTGGCCCGCGGCGCGCTGACCGAGCTGAGCCTGGCGATCGGCCGTCACCCGGTCGCGACCGACGTGAGCGCCGGTGCCGTGTACAGCTTCGGGTCCGACCACATCCATCGGCTGACCGGACGGGACGCCGGGAGCGTGTCGGTGCACGCCTACTCCCCGCCGCTGTGGCGGATGGGCCAGTACCTGGTCACCGACGACGGTGTGCTCCGGCGTCGCTCGGTCAGCTACGCCGACGAGCTGCGCCCGATCGACCCGGTCGACCCGGTCTGACCCGCTCCGGGGACGACCGCGGCGCGGCCCCCCGGGGGTGCCCGCGGCGCCGCGCCCCCAACGGGCGGGGGCCGGCGACCCCGAGCGCGCGGGCCCGCGCCAAGCGCCGGCCGGGGG
>JBQGEH010000881.1:0-7944 GCA_052039515.1 Nakamurella sp.
CGGGCCGACGACGTCATCGCCGAGGGCAAGACCCGGCTGGCGCACGTCGACGACGACGGGGTGACGTTCCGCTCCCACCTCAACGGCGACCGCCACCGGTTCACGCCCGAGGTGTCGATGCGGATTCAGCACCAGCTCGGCGCCGACATCATCTTCGCCTTCGACGAACTGACCACACTGTTGAACACCCGCGCCTACCAGGAGATGTCGCTGGAGCGGACGAGACGGTGGGCCGAGCGCTGCGTCGTCGAACACCAGCGGCTCACCGCCGAGCGGGTCGGGAAGCCGCCGCAGGCGCTGTTCGGCGTGCTGCAGGGCGCCCAGTACGAGGACCTGCGTCGCAAGGCCGCCCGGGACCTGGGCGCCATGGAGTTCGACGGCTTCGGCATCGGCGGGGCGCTGGAGAAACGAGACCTCGGCACGATCGTGTCCTGGGTGGCGCAGGAGCTGCCGCGGGACAAGCCGCGGCACCTGTTGGGGATCAGCGAACCGGACGACATGTTCGCCGCCATCGAGCACGGCGTGGACACCTTCGATTGCGTGTCACCGTCCCGGGTGGCCCGCAACGCCGCGATCTACTCCCCCGACGGCCGGTACAACATCAGCGGCGCCCGCTACAAGCGCGACTTCGGCCCGCTGGCCGACGGCTGCGACTGCTACACCTGTGCGCACTACAGCCGCGCCTACCTGCACCACCTGTTCAAGGCCAGGGAGATGACCGGCTTCACGCTGGCCACCATCCACAACGAACGCTTCATCGTGCGGATGGTCGACGACATCCGGGCGAGCATCGACGGCGGGTGGTTCGACGAGCTGCGCACCGAGACGCTGCGGCGCTACTACCCCGCCCGCTGAACCGGACCGACCGGCAGCCCCTCCTGACGCTTGATCAGCGCGATCACCCGGTAGGTCACGGGCAGCATGACCACCTCGACGACGGTCTTGTAGACGAAGCCGATGAGCACGAACCGGATGAACTCCGGCGCGGCCAGCACGCCGACCCAGGCGACCGCGGCGAACACCAGGGTGTCGGCGAACTCCCCCACCACGGTCGATCCGAGCAGCCGCGCCCACAGGGCCTTCTCGCCGGTGCGCTGCTTGATCTTGACCAGCACCCAGGCGTTGAGGAACTGCCCGACCAGGTAGCCGCAGATGCTGGCGAGCACGAACCGCGGCACCACGCCGAGCACCGCCTCGAACGCCGCCTGGTTCGGGTAGTCCGCGGCCGCCGGGGCGATCTGCACCAGCCAGAACGTCACCGACGCGAGGATCGACACTGCGAACCCGGCGAGGATGGCCCGCCGGGCCCCGCGCAGGCCGTACACCTCGGTGAGCACGTCACCGAGGATGTAGGTCAGCGGGAACAGGATGGCCCCGCCGTCGGTGAGGATCGGCCCGAACTCGATGAGCTTGGTGGCGCCGATGTTGCTCAGCAGCAGGAACACGCAGAACGCCATGATGACGAGGTCGTAGATGCCGCGCGGCCGGTGCACCGGTTCCTCGAGCGTCGCCGGCGGGGTGGTACGGGGTTCGGTCACGAGTCGCCATCCTCCCAGCCGCGGCCGCGACGGCGAAATCCCCGCCGGGTCGTCGCTCTGGCAGGATCGGCAGCCCCCGACCCGAGGAGACGCGCATGACCGGACAGGCCGGCCGGGTGCTGCACCTGGCCCACGTCGACGAGTGGAACGACACCCTGATCAGCGGGTGGTTCGACCGCTCCACCCGGGGCCGGACGCTGGCCGAGGAGGGGTTCGTGCACACCAGCACGTCCACCCAGCTGCCGACGGTCGCGCGTCGCTTCTACGCCGACGACCCGGAACCGTTGCTGCTGCTCGTCGTCGACGTCGCCGCCACCGAGGCGGCCGGTTCACCGGTCCGCTGGGACCCGGCCGAGGGGCAGCTGTTCCCGCACGTGTACGGCCCGATCCCGCGGGACGCGGTGGTCGCGGTGCTGCCGGTGGAGTTCGACGGCGGCGAGCTGGTGCTGCCGGACCTCGCCGGCCTGGACGTGCTCGACGGGCCACCCGCCTGAGAAATGGCAGAGGCGGGCGGGTCCGACCGGACCCACCGGCCTCTGACGACCGCTGCTACTTCTTCTTGATCTTGACCGAGTCACGGTCGAACACCGGCACGTCACCGACGATCGGGTTCGTCCGCCGCGACGGGGCCAGGTACTTGGTGACCAGGTTGACGAAGGTCGCCATCCGGTTCCGGTTGCCCAGCAGCGTGGCGATGTGCACGTACAGCCAGATCAGCCAGGCCAGCGTGCCGGTCAGCTTGAGCGACTTGCCGAACGGCAGCGCGATGTCGGCGATCGCCGCCCGCCGGCCGATGGTGGCCATCGTGCCCTTGTCCTTGTAGTGGAAGTCGGCGGTGGGCTCGCCGGCGACCAGGTGCTTGATGTTCTTGCCGGCCTGCTTGCCGCCCTGCAGCGCCGGCTGGGCCAGCTGCGGGAGGGCGTCCGGGGTGACGGCCACGTCACCGGCGGCGAAGATGTTGCTGTAGCCGTGCACGCGCATGTCGGCGTCGACGGTGATGCGGCCGCCGCGGCCCTGCGGGACGCCCCACTTGGAGACGACCTTGGGGGCGGTGACGCCGGTGGCCCAGATGACGACGCGGGCCGGCAGGAACTCGCCGTTGCCCAGGGTCACCCCCTCCGGACTGACCTCCTTCACCGAGGTGTTCAGCCGCAGCTCGACGCCGCGCTCGCGCAGCTCCCGGGCGGCGTACTCGCGCAGCGCGTTGTCGAACGGGGGCAGCACGACGCCGCCCATCTCGACCAGCACGATGTGGGTGCGGCGCGGGTCCAGCTCCGGGTACACCACGGCCATCGCGTCGTTGCGCATCTCGGCGAGCGCACCGGCGGTCTCGACGCCGGTGGCGCCGGCGCCGACGACGACCATGGTGAGCTCCGGCGAGCCGATGAACTCACCGGACGCCGCGGCGTGCTCGAGCTGGGTGAAGATGCGGTCCCGCAGCGTCAGGGCCTGAGCGCGGGAGTAGATCGCGAGGGTGTTCTCCTCGGCGCCGGGGGTGTTGAAGTAGTTCGTGGTGACGCCGGTGCAGATGACCAGGTAGTCGTAGTCCAGCGTGCTGCCGTCGGTGAAGTGGACCGAGTTGCCCTCGCTGTCGATGCTGTCGACCTCGCCGTGGCGGAACGACAGGTTCAGCTGCTTCATCCGGGTGGCGCGCAGGAAGAAGGTGACGTCGCCGGCGTTCAGGCCGGCGGTGGCGACCTGGTACAGCAGCGGCTGGAAGGTGTTGTACGTGCGCTGGTCGACCAGCGTGACGTCGACGTCGGTGTTGCGCAGCGCGCGGACGGCCCCGAGTCCGGCGAAGCCGCCGCCCAGGATCACGACATGCGGGCGACGACGGCCGGCGGCGGCCGGTCGCGGCGCGGCGGCGGGCTGAACGGTCATGGAGAATCCTCGCGGTCTCGAAGGGGAACTCGCCGTCACCATGGTCCGGGACGGGACAGGAACTGCAGCGGGTCGATCGGCTCGGCGCTGAACTCGCGTCACACCTTAACGCCTAGCGCGGTACCCCGGCATGCACCGGCGGACGCGTGACGGCCGCGGCCGGACGGCGGCGGGCGCGCCGCTCCCGCAGGAGTGACGCGACGAACATGGACAGGCCCAGGGAGCCCAGGAGCACGGCGACCCGGGACGGTCCGAGGTAGCCCCAACCGGCCGCGATGACCGCCCCACCCAGCCAGGCGCCGACCGCGTTGGCCAGGTTGAACGCGGAATGGCTCATCGACGCGGCGAGCGACTGGGCCCCCTGCGCGATGGTCATCAACCGGGTCTGCACCGACGGGATCAGCAGCGACCCGGAGAAGCCGAGGCAGAAGACGTTCACGAACGACCCCCACACCGAGGTGGAGGTGAGCGAGAACGCGGCGAAGGTGAGGATGGTGAAGACGAAGCCGACCAGGATGCCCCGGGTCGGGCTGCGGTCGGCCAGACGCCCACCGAACACGATGCCGACCGTGCTGCCGACCCCGAAGGTGGCCAGCACCCAGGGCATGGCGCTCTCCGGGATGCCGGCGAGGTTGGTCATGATCGGGGAGATGAAGGTGTAGACGGCGAACATGCCGCCGAAGCCGATGGCGCCGAGCAGCAGGATGAACCAGATGCGGCCGTTGCGCATGGCGCCCAGCTCGGTGCGCACCCCGGCGCCGTCCTCGACGGGCACCGACGGGACGAACAGCCGCACCAGCAGGATGGTGAGCAGGCCGAGCACCCCGACCAGCAGGTACGCCGCCCGCCAGCCCAGCGCCTGACCGACCGCGGTGGTCAGCGGGACGCCGGCGATGTTGGCCACGGACAGGCCCATCATGATCCCGGCGACGGCGCTGCCGCGCTTGTCCGCCGGGACCAGCGAGGCGGCCAGGACGGACGCCACCCCGAAATAGGCGCCGTGCGGCAGGCCGGACACGAATCGGGCGGCGAACAGGCTGCCGAAGCCCGGGGCGAATGCGGAGAACGCGTGACCGGCGACGATGATCCCCATCAGCACCAGCAGCAGGTCGCGCCGGCGCATCCGGGACCCGAGGACGGCCAGGATGGGCGCCCCGACGACCACGCCGAGGGCGTAGGCGGTGATGAGGTGGCCGGTCTCGACCTCGGTGACGCCGAGCGAGCGGCTGATGTTGGGCAGCAGGCCCATCGACGCGAACTCGGTGGTGCCGATGGCGAAGCCGCCCAGCGCCATCGCCACGATGGCGAGCACCGGGTTGCGGACGGCGACCACGGGGTCACCGGGCCGGCGCGCGGGCCGGTCGGCGGAGAGGGACTGCGGCGGGTGGGCGGTGGCAGAGCGGCCAGACAAGACCGGCGCCTCGATTCGATGTCGGAGGGGGCGGGTGATCCGGCAACGCCCTTGTCGCGACGATCAGTCCTGTACCAGTATAGAAGGGTCGGTCGAGCGCGTCGCGCGGCGGCGGCTGTGATCCTCGGCGGCGTGCCGGCGGCGGGTCACCACCGCGAGCGTGAGGACCATCAGCCAGCAACCGACCGAGGCGACCGCCTGCCAGAACGCCCAGGACCGGGTCGCTCCCAGCCCCGCCGTGTCGTACCCGACGGCGGCGGCCAGCAGCAGCACCGCCGACACGTCCACCAGGACGAGCTGCACGGTCGCGAGCACCCGGACGGCGCCGCGCCGCGCCCACAGCAGCAGGGCCGTCCCGACCGGCAGGAACAGCAGGAACAGCACCGCGCCGACCGTGTGCACCCGGGAGTTCGGGCTGGTCTGGTTCCCGCTGGGGTCGGTGCGCACCAACGCCATCACCAGCGCCCCGGCCAGCCCCACCCACAGCGCCGCGGTGGCGATCCGGGACCGGTGCGGGACGAGCAGCAGCGGCGCGGCCGCCATCGTCACCACGCAGCTGCTGAACAACCAACCCCAGGGCCCGAGGCCGTACTGGCTGACCGAGATGGGCGGCGGGAACCACTGGTCCGCGGCGGCCTGCATGGCCAGGCCGGTCGCGAGGCTCAGCCCGACCAGCAGCGCCCCGACCCGCCACCGTCTGTCCACGACCGCATTCTGCCCGGCTCGCTACGCTGCCGGTGTGCGGACCCGACTGGTGACGGCGATCACGGTGTGCCTGCTGGTGGCGGGCTGCGGATCGGCGGTGGACGGCCGGGGCAGCGCCGCGTCGTCCGTCTCCCCGACCGGCCGGGTGCTCGGCACGCCGAGCGCCGACGGCCCGCTGACCCGGGAGCCGACGTCGTCCGGATCAACCACCCGCACGTCGACCACCCCGTCCACCACGACCTCGACCACGACCACGACCACGACGGACGCGCCGCCGGTCGGCACGGACTCCGCCGACCCGTCGACCACCGGCGACGCCCCGGCCACTCCCGGGACCGCCGCCACCGGCCTGCCGGACGTGCTGCTCGGACCGGTGTCGCTCGAACCCGGCCCGGATGGCTACGTCACCTTCCAGACCCCGAGCGGGAACATCTTCTGCGGTCTCGGCGCCCCCGTCGGCGGCACTCCGGCGAGTGTGCGCTGCGACCTGCTGGAGGCCGACTACCCCGACGTCCCGGCGGTGCCCTGCGACTTCGGCGACTTCGTGCCCGGCACCGCGTCGCTGGACGCAGCCGGTACCGCGGTGGTCGGTGGGTGCGTCGGCGACACGGTCGTCGACCCGAACGCGGTGGAGCTGCCCTACGGTGGCAACGCCCGCGCCGGCGACCTGGTCTGCCATTCCGCCGAGGACGGCGTGACCTGCGGCGATCTCGTCTCCGGTCACGGCTTCCAGGTCTCCCGCGGCGCCCATCGCGTGTTCTGAGCGTCACCCGCCGGGCGGTCCGGTCTCGCCCGTCCGGCGTCTCCGGATCCGCCTGCGGCGCCTCTAGAGTGTCCGGGTGAAACCCTCACCGGCGCCGACCACCGACCGTCCCACCGCCCTGCTGGCGGCTCCGCCGGTGACCGGGCCGGTGCACGACCCCGCCGCCGACGCGGCCGTGCGCGCCGACGACCGCGGCCACGTCTTCCATTCCTGGTCGGCGCAGGACGCGATCGACCCGCTGCCGCTGGCCGGTGGCGCCGGGTCCTACTTCTTCGACTACGCGGGCCGCCGCTACCTCGACTTCAGCTCCCAGCTGGTCAACCTCAACCTCGGTCACGGGCACCCCGACCTGATCGCGGCGATCACCGCGCAGGCCCAGCGGCTGGCCACCGTGCAGCCCGCGTTCGCCAACGACGTCCGCGGCCGGCTGGCCGCGCTGATCGTCGAACGGGCCGGCGACACGTTCAGCCACGTCTTCTTCACCAACGGCGGCACCGACGCGGTCGAGCACGCCGTCCGGATGGCCCGGCTGCACACCGGCCGCTCCAAGGTGCTGTCGGCCTACCGCTCCTACCACGGCTCCACCGCGGGCTCGGCGACGCTGACCGGTGACCCCCGCCGCTGGGGCGCCGAACCGGCGGTGCCCGGCGGCGTGCACTTCCTCGGGCCGTACCTGTACCGCTCGGCGTTCGGCGCCACCACGCCGGAGGAGGAGACGGCGCGCTGCCTCGCCCATCTGCGCCAGATCGTGGAGTTCGAGGGCCCGCACACCATCGCCGCGATCACCCTGGAGTCGATGGTCGGCGGGTCCGGGGTGCTGCCGCCCCCGCCGGGTTACCTGGCCGGCGTGCGGGCGTTGTGCGACGAGTACGGCATCCTGTGGATCGCCGACGAGGTGATGGTCGGCTTCGGCCGGCTCGGCGAGTGGTTCGGGTACCAGGCGTGCGGCGACGGGGTCGTCCAGCCGGACCTCGTCACCTTCGCCAAGGGCTCCACCTGCGGGTACGTGCCGCTCGGTGGCGTGATCCTCAGCGCCGCGGTGGTCGACTCCTTCCGCAGCCGTCCCTACCCGGGCGGCCTCACCTACTCCGGTCACCCGCTGGCCTGCGCGGTCGGCCTGGCCGCGATCGAGGTCATCGAACGGGACGGCATCCTCGGTGCCGTCCGCGACCTGGCCGAGGACGTGCTGCGGCCGGGGCTGGCCCGGCTGGCCGCCCGGCACGAGTGCGTCGGCGAGGTCCGCGGGGTCGGGGCGTTCTGGGCGGTGGAGCTGGTCCGCGACCGCGATTCCCGGGAGCCGCTGGTGCCGTTCAACGCCACCGGCGCGGCGAGGGGCCCGAGGAACACCCTCGGCGCGGGCTGCCGGGCCGCCGGGGTGTGGCCGCTGATCGCCGGGAACCGGATCCACATCGCCCCGCCGTTGACCGCCACGCCGGACGAGATCCAGGAGGGGCTGTCGGTCCTGGATCACGTGCTGGACGAGGCGGACCTCGCGCTGCTGCGCGGAGCCGGGCTCAGGAATCGAGCCGGGTCAGCACCCGGGGGCCGTCCTCGGTGATGGCGACGGTGTGCTCGGAGTGCGCGGTCATCGAGCCGTCCGCGGACCGCAGTGTCCAGCCGTCGGCGTCCACGGACAGCTTGTCCGA
>JBQGEH010000882.1:0-3455 GCA_052039515.1 Nakamurella sp.
GCCAGCGTCGGGGTGTCCGTCTCCGGCGACCGCGGCACGCTGCAGTTCACCTTCACCACCGACGACGGCCAGAAGCGCTCCGGGGGCGTGCCGATGGTCAAGGAGTCCGACTGGAAGGTCTGCGTCGACACCAACTGACGCGGGGCGGCTCAGCTGCGGGTGTCGGTCTCCCGGCCGGACGCCGTGGGGCGGCGCTGCGGACGCGGCGCCACCACGCCCGGCGCGAGCCGCCGCGCGGTGAGCAGGAACGCGGTGTGTCCGATCATCCGGTGCTCGGGGCGGACCGCGGCGCCGACCAGGTGCCAGCCGCGCTGCATGACCTCCCAGCCGTACGGCTCGGTGTAGCCCGTGTCCTCGCGGATCTCCTCGGCCATCCGGGACAGCTGCGTGGTGCTGGACACGTAGACGGTGAGCACGCCGCCGGGCACCAGGTTCGCCGCGACCATCGGCAGCATCTCCCACGGCTCGGCCATGTCCAGCACGATGCGGTCCACCTCGCCGGTGTGGGCGGCGGCGTCGCCGATGCGCAGCGACCAGTTCGCCGGCCGCTCCCCGAAGAACGTCTCGACGTTGCGCTCGGCGTGCACCGCGTGGTCGTCGCGGACCTCGTAGGAGATGACCTCGCCCTGCGGACCCACCGCCCGCAGCAGCGAGCAGGTCAACGCACCGGAACCGGCACCGGCCTCCAGCACCCGCGCGCCGGGGAAGATGTCACCCCACGCCACGATCTGCGCCGAGTCCTTCGGGTAGATGACCGCGGCGCCGCGCGGCATCGACAGCACGTAGTCGGTGAGCAACGGCCGCAGCGCCAGGTAGCTGGTGCCGGCGGCGGAGGCGATGACGCTGCCCTCGGGGCGGCCGATCAGATCGTCGTGCAGCAGCGCGCCGCGGTGCGTGTGGTACGTCGCACCGGCCTCCAGCACGACCGTGTACTTGCGGCCCTTCGGATCGGTCAACTGCACCCGGTCGCCGGCTCGGAACGCCGCCATGTCGCTGTCCTCGTGTCCTGGTCGTGATGGTCGTGAGCGGGTCCCCGGGTCAGCCCGGCAGATCTCCGCGTCGCAGTACACCCTGCGGCTGGCCGTCTTGACCAATCAGCAGGAAGTAGTGGGCGGGCACCCGCCGCAGCTGCTCGACGACGTCGGCGGCGCCGTCGCTGAACAGCACGACGGTGTCCGGCCCGACAGGCTGCGCGGCCCGGTCCGCGGGTGTCTCCGGAGCCCGGGCCGCCAGCGAACGGGCGGCGGCCGGGTCGAGGATGCCGGTGACCACCCCGTCCCCGCCCAGCAGCAGCACCTCCCGGCCGGCGGCCGACTCCAACGCGATCCGCACCGGCGTCTCGGCCGGCAACCGAACCACCGGACGGGCCAGAGCGGCCGGGTCGAAGTCGGCCGGCCACCCGTCCGGTCCGCGGTCACCCGCCTCGTCCCGGGCCCCGACGGCGATGTAGAGCGCCATGGCCACCGCGACCGCGCCCTGCACGAGGGCCGACCGGGAGCCGTCCAGCAGCCGCCACACCCCCCAACCGGCCAGCAGCGCGGCGACGACGTAGCCGCCCGCGACCGCCACCCCGGTACCGGTGCGGCGGTTCCCGGCCTGCCGCCAGATGCCGGCCCGCAACACCCGACCACCGTCCAGGGGCAGCGCCGGCAGCAGGTTGAAGACGGTGATGATGCCGTTGGCCACGGCCAGGTCGATGGCGATCAGCCACCACACCGAGTACGGCGGCAGGGTGAGCGTGACGGCCGCGAACAGCCCGGTGAGCAGGGCCGACACGATCGGCCCGGCCCCGGCGACCAGCGCCTCCTCACGGGCGGTGCGCGGGATCCGGTCGATCTCGCTCACCCCGCCGAGCAGGAACAGCTGGACGCGGACCACCCCGACCCCGAACCGCCGGGCGACGACACAATGGCCGAGTTCGTGCAGCAGCACGCTGACGCCGAGCAGTGCGGCCAGCAGCACGGCCACCGCGTAGGCGCCCGGCCGGGACAGCGACGGGACCAGCCCGGCCACCACCGGGCCGGCGACGGCGGCGATCACCGCCACCGAGACGAACCAGGACGGCGTGACGCTGACCGGCACGCCGAGGATCCGGCCGACCGGGATACCGCGGGTCCAGCGCGTCCAGGTCGCGCCCGGTCGGCTCATCCGGCGAGCGTAGCGACGGGCGGCGACCGGGCCGTCTCCGCTCAGGGCGTGACCGCCCGGTCGGGGACGCGGTCGGCCGACGGCCGGCTCGCCTCCCGGGGCGGAGGGACCTGCGCCAACGACACCGGCGGGGTGCCGGCGCGGGCGATCCGGCGGGCCCGCTTGTCGGCGTTGACGGCCGCGTCACCGACCCGGAACGCCTCGCCGATGGTCGGCAGGTCGGGGCACGACGCGCCGGCGACCGCCACCGAGAAGATCCCGCCGGCGACCGGGCCGCGGGTGACGACCGCCGCCCGCACCGCCCGCACGAGCTCCTCGACCGGCGGCGCCGTCCTGGTCACCACCCGGAGCAACGCGAACTCGTCCCCGCCGGTGCGGCAGACCGTGGTGCCGGGCGGGGCGGCGGCGCGGGCCGCGGCGGCGGTGGCCCGGATGAGCTCGTCCCCGCACTCGTGGCCGCGGGAGTCGTTGGCCTCCTTGAGCCCGTCGACGTCGGCGACGACGACGTCGGCGCGGAGCCGGTCGTCGGCGCGCAGCGCCTCCTCGGCCGCGGCGACGGCCTCCGACCAGGCCCGGCGGTTCCCGAGCCCGGTGAGCGCGTCGACGCGGGCCTCCTCGCGGGCGTCGGACGCCTCGCGGTCGAGCCGGACGGTGCTGTGCGCGAGCTCCCGCCGGTCGCCGGCCAGCAGCGCGACCAGGCCGATCGGGACGGCCACCAGCACCAGCGTCGCGGCCAGGTTCTGACCGGTGGCGACCGCGCAGAAGCCGGTGACCGCGAGCGCGGCGTCGATGCCGAACGTCCAGGCCATCGGCCGGAGGATGGGGACGACCCCGTCGCCCAATGCCGCCGCCCGCACCGCCCCGGACCCGAGGTCGAAGGCGAACTGGGCGGCCAGTGCGAGCAGGTAGACCCGCCAGTGCGCCGGATCCGGGGTCGTCACCCCGGCCAGCGAGAGCACCAGCACCGGACCGAGGCAGTGCCAGCCGTTCAACGCGCGGATGGCCAGGGTGCGGACGATCTCACGGGGGGTGCGGCCGAGCTTCGGGTCGCCGGCGAGTTGGGCCAGCAGCACCGCGAGCGGCACCAGACCGAGCGGGAGCAGGAACAGCATGCCGACCAGTGCGGGGTCGGTCGGGACCGTGCTGTTGACCGTCCGGGTCCTGCCGACGTGCTGGAAGACGGTGCGGAACGCCAGTCCGTACAACGCGATCAGGACCACGAGGGCGACGAGGTGGTCGGGGGTCAGACCGCGGACACCGATCGCGGCGACCACCGCGATGACCAGGAACCCGCCACCCAGCACGGT
>JBQGEH010000883.1:0-3126 GCA_052039515.1 Nakamurella sp.
GAAGAAGGCGAGCAGCCCCTCCATCGCCAGCGGGGCGCCGAAGACGTCGCCGACGAACCGCGAGTAGTCGCTCCAGTTCATCCCGAACTGGAACTCCTGGACGATGCCGGTGACCACGCCGACGGCGAAGTTGATGAGGAACAACTTCCCCCAGAACTTCGTGGCTCGCAGGTATTTCACCTTGCCGGTGCGCACCCAGGCGGTCTCCAGGATCGCCACCAGCGGGGCGAGCCCGATGGTCAGCGGGACGAAGAGGAAATGGAACACCGTCGTCACACCGAACTGCCAGCGTGCGATCGCTTCCGGGTTCATCGGGCTGCCGTCTTCCTGGGGTTCGGGGGCGCTCGAGATCGATCGTGCGACCGGGTCCCGGGACCGGGTAGGGACCAAGGTCCCGCCGCCTGTCCGGGGTCACGCAGGTCACTCCCGGGCCCGGCCCGGCACCTCGCGACCGCTTCAGCGACTCCGCGACCGTTCCACGCAGCCGAAGCTGTCGCTGGGTGGATGGAACTGTCGCTGACACCACCGTCGCCGGGTGGCCCAGCCCCCGGCCTACCTCGTGAACCGCCCGACAATGCCGGCGATCCGGGCGACCGCCTCGCGCAGCCGGTCCGGCGGATGGGCGGCGTAGCCGAGCAGCAGGCCCGGCGGCCCGTCGGCGTGCCGGTGCCAGGACAGCGGATGCACGACGATCCCGTCGTCGCGGAGAGCCGCGGCCACCTCCACGTCCCCGACCGACGGCCGCAGCGGCGGCAGCCCGATGACCAGGTGCAGACCGGCCGCGACACCGTCGACCCGGGCCGCGGGCAGGTGCTCGCGCAGCGCGGCGAGCACCGCGTCCCGGCGCTGACGCTGCCGGGCCCGCACGAGCCGCACGTGCCGGTCGTAGTCACCGCCGGCCATCAGGTCGGCCAGCACCAGTTGGGCGATCGCCGGACTGCCCAGGTCACTGGCGTGCCGAGCGGTGACCAGCTCGTCGTACAGGGCTGCCGGCGGCACCATCCAGCCGAGCCGCATCCCCGGGGCCAGCGTCTTGGACACGCTGCCGGTGTGGACCACGTGGTCCGGGGCCGCCGCCTGCAGGGCCGGTACCGGAGCCCGGTCGTAGCGGTGCTCGGCGTCGTAGTCGTCCTCGATGACGAGCCGCTCGCCGACGGCCCAGCGGACCAGCCGGCGACGACGCTCGGGCGCGAGCACCACTCCGGTCGGGTACTGGTGCGCGGGGGTCACGAGGACAGTCGGCACCGACGTCGCGGCCAGCGCGTCCACGTCGAGACCGCCGGCGTCGACCGGGACCGGCACCGGGTCCAGACCCCAGTGGGCCAGATCGTCCCGGGCGCCGCGGGAGCCCGGGTCCTCGAGGCCGACCGCGGTCCGGCCCCGGGCGACCAGCGACTGGGCCAGCAGGGCGAGGGACTGGGCCACCCCGGCGACGACGAGCACACCGTCCGGGTCGGTGCGGACCCCGCGGGTCCGCGCGAGTCGCTGCGCCAGCTCGGCACGCAGCCGCGGATTGCCCCGTGGGTCGCCGTATCCCAGGTCGCCGGTCGACATGGTGGCCAGCACCCGGCGTTCCGCGCGCAGCCAGGCGGCCCGCGGGAAGGCGGCGAGATCGGGCACGCCCGGGGCGAGGTCGAGCGCCCCCTCGACCGGCGGCAGCGGCAGCCGGAACGGGGCCGGCGGCCCGACCGGCCGGGGCGGCGGCGGTGCCGCGAGGGGCGCGCCGACGGTGGCGACGACGGTGCCGCTGCCGGCGCGGGCGGTGAGCGCGCCCTCGTCGATCAGTCGCCGGTACGCCTCGACGACGACCCCACGTGCGACGGCCAGGTCGGCGGCCAGGGTGCGGGTGGCGGGCAGCACGGTCCCGGCGGCGAGCCGACCGTCCGCGATCGCGGTCCGCAGGGCGCTGGTCAGCCAGCCGGTCCGGTCCCGGGCCGGCACCGACCCGAGGGCCAGGAAGTCGGAGCCGCCGCCGTCCCCACCTGACATTGGTCCTCCTGACCGCCGACGAAGTGGTCCTGTCCAGAGGACCATCCTGTCCGCAGGATGACACACATGACGCTGACCGCCACCTCGCCCGCCCCCACCCGGAGCACGCTCGGCGCGTTGAGCGGCGCGACCGCGATGGTCTTTGTCGGCGGCAGCGTCGCGGTGTCGGCCGAGCTCGCGGACGCCCCGCTGTCCACCCTGCAGGCCGTCCGGTACGCGGCCGCCTTCGTCCTGCTGGCGGCGCTGGCCCGACTGACCGGACGCCCGGTGCGGCGCCCGCGCGGTGCCGAGTGGGGCTGGCTGCTGGGGGTGACCGCGGCGGGTCTGGTGCTGTTCAACGTCGCGCTGGTGCACGGCGGGCGGCACGCCGAGCCCGCGGTGCTCGGTGTCGCGGTCGCGTGCGTACCGGTACTGCTGGCGCTGCTCGGCACGCTCCTGGAGGGTCGACCGCCGACCACCGTCGTCCTGGTCGCGGCCGGCCTGGTGACCGTCGGCGCCGCGCTCGTCCAGGGTCTCGGCCGCGCGGATGCGACCGGGCTGGTCTGGGCGACGGTCGTGCTGGCCTGTGAGGCCGGGTTCACCCTGCTCGCGCTACCGGTGCTGCGCACGCACGGCCCGTGGGGTGTGTCGGTGCACTCGACCTGGCTGGCCGCGCTGCTGTTCGCGGTGCTCGGCGCGGTCACCGAGGGGCCGGCGGCGGTGATCCGCTTGACCGCCGACCACTGGCTCGCCGTCGGCTACCTCGCGGTCGGCGTGACCGCGGTGGCGTTCGTGCTCTGGTACTCGGCGGTGGGTCGGCTCGGCGCCGGTCGGGCCGGACTGCTCACCGGCATCGCACCGGCCGCCGCGGCCCTGGTCGGCGTGGTGCTGGGGGCGCCGGCACCGGGACCGCTCGTCTGGCTCGGCATCGCGGTGTTGGGGGCCGGACTCGGGCTCGGCCGGGGTGCCGGCCGCCCGCTCCGGCGACCGGTCGCCGTTCCACCGCTGGCCACGACCAGCTGAGACCGACACCCGGACCGGCCCGGCGCCCCTGCGCCCACTCCGCAACCGTTCCAGCCACCCAGCGACCGTTCCGGGCAGCCGGAGCTGTCGCGGAGTGGACGGAGCCGTCACGGAGTCGGCCCGCCACCACGCCCC
>JBQGEH010000884.1:0-10776 GCA_052039515.1 Nakamurella sp.
GTGGTGCGAGACCGGGCGCTGTGCGGACGGTGTCGCCGGTCAGGCTCCCGGCGGCGGCTCCGCCTCGTCCGGCGCCTCGACCGGGGGTGGCACGGCCGCCGCCCGGCGGAACCCCCGGTTGCGGCCCGCGATGACCAGCGCACCGCCGGCGGCGACCGCGGCCAGCGCGGCTCCCAGGAGGGGGCCGGCGTTGAATCCGGTGTAGGACAATGCCCCGCCCGCCGACGAGCCCTTGCCGTTCCGGCCACCGGCGGCCGCCGCGGACGTCGACGTGGTCGGCGCCGACGACGTCGTCGACGGTGTGGTGGATGTCGTCGGGGCGGAGGTCGTACCGCCCCCCGTCGTGCCACCGCCACCACCACCGCCACCGCCGCCGGTGGTGGGTGTCGGGTCGGGCGTGGGGTCCGGGGTCGGGTCGGGGCCGGGCCCGGGCGGAGTGGGCGGCGGTCCGAGGACGAGCACCTGGCGGGTCGGTCCGGACGGCCGGCCCCACTGTGCGCGGACCGCGGTACCGGCGGCGTGCAACGCCGCCCAGTCGGCGCCGTCGACGGGGTGCCAGACCCCCCGGTCGCGGTCGAAATGCACCACAGTGCCGTCGGCGTCGCGCGCCCACACGTGGTCGGTCCGGGTACGCGCGATGTCGGTGGGGGTGCCGAACACCACCGGGAGAGCGCGCACGGACGGCAACGTCGCAGCCGCCGGCACCGACGGCTGCTCCGGAACCGGCTCGGCGGCGGCCGGAACGACCGGTCCGGCGATCCCCACGGTGAGCGACACCGCGGCGGCACCGGCCCCGACCGCGGACCACCGCAGTACCTGTCGTCGCGAGAAGTGCTGCTGTGACAGGGGTATCACTGCATCGACGTCGCTGAGGTCGGTTGATGTCATGCGTTCACGATTCCTATGACGTCGACGGTGAAACCGAGGACATTGGCGACCACCGCACACACGCCCTTGGCGATGAGGATCTCGGGTCCGAACGGTTCGGGGAAGGACCACCGGAGTGGTAGCTCGACGATGCCGGACAACGCGGCGAACACGTTGCCCGCGATGACGAGACCAGGTGCCTTGGGCGCGTCCCGGTAGCTGTCCGGCCACACACCCGCGTAGACGGCGCTCATGATCAGGAAGCCCAACCCGAGTGCGGCGTCCCGGGCGGGTTGCCCGTAAGGGGTGTTCGGAGCGAACAGTTCGATGAAGTTGACCACCTGGATGACGCCGGTACCGGCCCAGAAGGCCCAGTCCTTGTCGTCCCACTCCGACCAGCCGCGCGAGGCGACCATTCCCAGGGCGTAGCTGAGGAAATCGGCGGCGAAGTCGATGCGGGACGCCAGGTCTCCGCCCGCCTTGTCGTCGGGGTTGGAGAGGCTGAAGTCCAGGGCGAGGATGTCGATGAAGGCTGCGACATCGGCGACGACGAACGACGCGATGCCGAGAAGAATGTCGCCGGCCTCGGCGCCGGCGGTGCCCTCGAGCTCAGTGGGGGCGGCTGGCGTCGGCGAACCGGTGATGACGTCGAGGATGAGCGTGGCCGGCAGCGCGGCCAGCAGGCACACCAGGTCGAGCACGCTCAGCGGATTGCCGGTCAGTCTCTGGTAGAGCGCCGAGACGAAAGGAATGTCGATGGGCTCGTCGAGCCAACTGACAATCTGGTCGAGCAGAGTTTCGAGGAGGTCCAGAAATGCCGGGATCAACGCCTCGAAAAGGGATATCGCGTCGTTCGCGATGGTCTCGAACACGGCCAGGACATCCGCGAGTCCGGTGCTGAGAAGCGCGCGAGGGTCGGTGAGGGTGTCGGTCAGAGACTTCATGCTCGCGTGGAGCTGCGCGGGGAACTCGGCGAAAGACCCCGTGATGGCGGCGTCCAACTGCTGGTAGAAGCGCTGCCCGGCCGCAGTCACGGTGCCCCCGCTGACCGGTGGCGTGTCGCGGACCGACCGCCCCACGGAGAATCCGGTCGGGGCGGACTGTGTGCTGTTCTCGCTGACCTTCTGCTGCAACCAGCGCCCTTGGCCGGCGTTGTCGGTGCCGCCGTAGTTGTACACGGAGTCGGAGCTCCCGCTGCTCGCTCGCGTGGTCTGCACCGACCGACCCTGCAGTCCACCGCCCACGTCGCTGAGGGCGCCACTCCCTTTCCCGCCGAACTTGGCGGCGACGGTGTCGAACACCGTCTGTTGACCACCGGCCAGCTTGCCGGATTCGGTGGACACCCACTGCCGCAGCTCGTCCAGAATTCCTGGCTGGTTACCGGTTCCGGCCGGCTGGCTCGGATCGTAGGCGGGGTTGACGATCGCCAGCCGGATGTAGTCGTGGTTGGCCAGGAAGTTGTCCCACTGCAGCAGGGTCGACAGCCACTGGATGGCCCGCTTGATGTCGGCGATTACGGTCTTGAGAAAGCCGGTGACGACCGTGATCGCGTCCTCGATGGTCGTGATGGTGAGGTTGTACGTGCTCTCGGCGGTGTGGATCACGACGTCCACGGCGTTGTCGACGTAGTTCCAGGCGGCCTTGAAGACGTGCTCGGCGCCGTGGATGACGTTGACGACGAAATCGCTGATGTCGGACCAGATGCCACCCAGCTGCGGGGCGCCGACGAGGTCCGTGGTCGGTCTGCTGGGGTCGAAGTTCCCCTTCTCGTAGACGGTGTTCTCGGGTGAGACGATCACGGTGAAGGCGGCGTCGTCACCCGGCACCCAGGCGCGGGTGGTGGCAGCCGAGGAGTCGGGGGTGTAGGCCACCCCGGGCATCGAAGCGGGGTCGGTGAGGTACTTGGCGGTGGGTGTCGCCGCGCCTGGTGCGGCCGACACGCCGGCAGCGACGGAGGGTCCGCTGCGTCGACCGATCATGCTGCGGACCGAGTTGGCGATCGCCGAGAGCGCCTGGGGCGACTGATACGTCGCGTCGATGAGGGGCTTGCCGTCGTAGCCGGTGGCGTCAGCCAGGTAGCGGACACCGGGCGCCGCGCCCACACCGTCCGATGTGCTGCCCTGCACGGTGGCCAGGGTCGTGAGGTGATCGTGGTCGGGATAGATGACGATGGCTTCGCCGGCACCCATGAAGTTGCCCCAGGCGAACAACGCCGGGCAGGCGAGGTTCGGTGTCCCGCCCGGGGTTCCGTTGTCGAAGGCGCTGACGGCCACGGTGAGCGTGCCGAGGTTGTCGGTCTGCAGCCACAGCGGCTGATCGGGCCCGATCTCGACCGGTGTGCCGACCGACCCGGGCACGTTCACCAGGTACAGCCGGTAGGCCGACCAGACCTGGACGGCCTGGGAGACGCGCGGCAGGCCGAGCTCGTCGGTGAGTGTCAGCGTCACCCGGTACGAGGTGTCGTTGCCGACGACGGGACCGTCACCGGAGACGTCGTAATCCTCGACGATGAGGGTCGTGGTGACGGCGAACTCGTGGATGACGTTGCGCATGTCGACGGCGTAGACGTTCTGCCGGCCGTAGAAGTACGCGACCCCGTTGCTGGCGCCCTCGGCGAACAGGATCGTGTCGGCGTCGGGCACGTCGTAGGTCAGCACCGCCGCGCCCTGACTCGCGAGGTCGATGCTCACGAACGCGGGCGGGACCTGTTGCCCGTCACCCTGATTGGCGAAGAAGAGCACCCCGTCCTGGTAGATCAATTCGGTGGTGATGGCGCTGCCGGTGTCGACCCGCCACAGTTCGTCTCCGCTCTGCAGATCCAGGGCGTAGAACACGCCGTCCGTGCCGGCCACACAGATGACCGACCCGATCACGACCGGCGTGGAGTGCACCGGCGCACCGGAGAGCATGTGACTCCACAGGGTGGACCCGGTCCGTGCGTCCAACGCCACCACCGAACCGTCGGACAGTGGCACCAGCAGGGTGCCGTCACCGTTGCCGGGGGCACCGGTGATCGCCTCGGTGATCGGGCCCGCGTAGGCCAGTCCGGTGGTGATCGACAGCGGGTCCGTCAGCTGGCCGGCGGTCACCGGCAACGTCCACAGCAGTGCCGTCGACGACGGCGCGGCGGTGTCGATGGCGTAGACGATCGACCGGAAGACGTTCTTGTTCTCCGGGAAGGGAAGGGCCACCTCCACCGTGGACGCGATGAAGACGGTGGTCCCCGCGACGACCGGGTCGGTCAACGTGTCGGCCGTGTCCAGCGCCTGGTAGCCCAAGGCCTGGGTGGTCGGGTTCAACCAGCTCAGCGCGGCGTAGGGCTCCTCGGGGGTCCACGCCGATGCGTGGTAGCCGAAGAAGAGCGTCCCGTTGCTCATCACCAGCCGGGTCAGGAACTGGGTGCCGGGAATGACGGCCGGTGCGGCGACCGGTTGACCGGTCGCCGCGTCGACGGCATTGATCTCGATGGTCTTGAATTCGGTGTAGAGCGTGGCCTGTCCGCCGGCGTAGACGACACCGTCGGCCACGGTGACCGCCGTCGGGACGACCGTCTGGTCGAGCGAGCTGTTGGCCTGGACGTCGTAGCTCCAGGTGATCTCGGCCGAGCGGAGGTCGACCGTGCGGATCCAGCCGCTGGTGGCGCTGCCGTCGGTGATGTTCTCCGCGTACACCGCGCCCTGACCGGAGATGACCGGCCCGTTGGGTGCGATGCCGGCCAGCGGGCTCGTCCACACCGGGTTGGGCAGCGCCTGCACCGGCCCGTCCACCACGACCGCGGTCACCGGACCGGACACGGTCGTCGCTGTCGAGGACGCCGTGTTGACCGGCGTCAGGGTGGCCGGTTGCGCCGGGTCGGCCCCCGCCAACGAGGCGATGGCCAGGAGTCCCGCCTCGGCGCCGTCCAACGGCACGTAGCGCATCGCCTGGATCTGCGCGACGGTCCGGGCGGTCGCCCACAGACGCGGTTCCACCATCCGGCCCCGGAACGGCTCGATCCCGCTGACCGCGCCGCTGACCAGGACGAACCAGGTGGTGTTCTGCTGCAGAGTGGTCATCTGGAACGAGTCGGCCGCCGGCACCCCGTCCTTGAGAAAGGTGATGGTGCCGCGGTCGATCACCACCGCCAGGTGGTGCCACAGGCCGTCGCTGATCACCCGGGTGTCGGTGCTCGTGACCCGGGTGTCGCCCCACAACAGTCCGAGCCGGTCGTCGCCGGCGTAAAAGAACAGCGGCACCGGGGCGCTGCCGTTGTCGCCCTGCAGCAGCGTGCGCGTGATCCCGGTGTCCGCCGGGTCGATCTGCACCCAGCATTCGAGGGTGGCCGCGTCGCTGGTGAGACCTCCGTCGACCCCGAGGGCGACGTACTCGTCGGGCACCGTCCCGGTGAACTGCAGGGCCACGAACGGCTGGACGGGCAGGTCACCCCACACGGGCCGGCCACCGCTGATGGCGGCGCTGCGACCGGACCGCAGGTTGACGGCGGTCCCGTCCGTGCGGTCGAAGGACGTCAGGACGGACAGGCTCTGCGCATCCGGCGCCGGCGGGATGAAGCGGTTGCCGGCGATCTCCGCCGCGTCGCGAAGCGTGGCCCACACCCGCAGGTCGTAGACGTCGCCGACGATGCCGCCCCCCGCCCCCGGCGGGGCCGACAGATACCAGGTGTTCCTGACGAGGTGGGCGTTGCCCAGCGTCAGCGTGTCCCGCGCCGCGCCGTCCTTGTAGAAGGTCACGCCGTCGGCACCGAAGACGAGCGCGACGTGGTGCCAACTTCCGTCCGAGACCGGCGTGACGTCGGTCGAGGTGATGTCGTCACCGGTCGTGGTGTCCCAGGAGACGCCCAGCCGGTCGTTCTCGACGGTGATCGTCATGACCTCGGGCGTCGTCGAGCTCAGCAGCAGGGTCTGAGTGTTGGACACCAGGACCTGCCGGCCGGTCACCGTGGTCCGGATCCACAGCTCGACCGTGAGGTCGGTGCCCGTGAGGTAGTAGTCCGACGTGGGTGCGTTGACGTCGGCCGACCCGGACGGGTCAGCGAGGGTCAGCAGGGTCCCCTCCGGCGTCAGCCCCTTCCCCAACTGGGCGCCCAGGACGCCGGCCTTGGGCGACCGGTCGCCGCCCACCACCCGGACCGCGCGGGGCAGCAACCCGCTGACCGGAGCCGCCTGTTCGACTCCCCCCGCGGTCATCGCCGGACCGCTCTCGTCGCGGCTGCGGTGGGCGGTACGGCAGGCGGTGCGGCGGGCACTCGGACTCCAGGCTGGGCGGACGCTGATCCGGTCGGGCATGGCAGCCGGCTGCGCCGCGGACAGCACAGCGGCGACCGACGGCCCGCCGGTTCCCCGACGGTAAAGGACGGTTCACACCCGAACATCCGCCGGTCGGCGGATGGCCACAGACGTATCGGCGGCGATGATCCCCGTTCCCACCCTGCCGGGTCGCGTCCGTCGCCGTTCGGCACCACCGGATCCGCGCAGTCGGGTGACGGCGGCGGCTACGGTGGAGCCATGTCGCTGGACATTCACGTGGTCGACCGGGACCTCGTCGCGGCGGCGGTCGACGACGCGGTCCGGACGCTCGGCGAGGGCGTCGGCGGCAGTGTGTACCTGGAGGGTCCACCCGGCATCGGCAAGACCCATCTGGTGTCCACGGCGCTCGAACGTGCGGAACCACCGCCGGTGCTGCTGCGGGCGGTGGGCGACCACCGCCGGCGCAACGTCGCCTTCTCCGCGGTGGCGGGCCTGGTGGACGGCCACACCCACGTCGCGGACGACCTCTTCGCGCGGGTCGACCAGTGGTGTGCCGGCGGTCCGGTCGCGCTGTGGCTGGACGACGCGCACCACGCCGATTCCGCTTCCCTGACCGTGCTGCGGCGGCTGGTCTGGGCCAGTCGTGACCTGCCCCTGCTGGTGGTGGTGACCGGCCGCCCGAGTCCCGGACGCGAACAGCTGACCATGCTGCGGCGTCAGATGGCCGTGCACCTGACGGTGCCGCCGCTGGATCACGAGGCGGTGGCCCGGGCGGTCGAGGAGACGACCGGCCGCCGACCGGGCCGTCGGCTCCGGCGCGCGCTGGACGCCGCCGCCGGCAACCCGCTCTTCGTCGTGGAGACGCTCCGGGCGCTGCGCGACCAGGACCTGCTGGTGGAGATCGACGACGACCAGGTCGACGCCCGCTCCACCCGCTGGGTGCCGCGGGACGATCTCGTGGAGCTGGTCGCCGAGCACCTCACCCAGCTCGACGACTCGACGCGGGAGGTGATGGCGGCACTGGCCGCCTTCGGCTATCCCACCCCGGTCGACGACCTGGCCGAGGTCCTGTTCAGCACCCCGGAGGCGGTGCTGCCGTCGCTGCGGCACGCCGAACAGGCGGGACTCGCCCGCCGGGACCCGGCCGGCCGCGCCGACTTCGTGCACGACCTTCACCGGGAGACCTTGTACGCGAGCCTGCCCGCGGCGACCCGGGCCGGCCTGCACCGCGGCATCGCGCAGCAGCTGCAGCGGACCGGCGGTGACGCGGCGCTGACCGCCGAGCACCTGCTGCAGGCGGCGGCGGACCGGTCCAGGGCCTCGTCGTCCGGGGCGGGACCGTCCGACCCGGAGGTGCTCGCCGCCCTGCGCCGCGCGGTGGCCGAGTCCAGTGCCGCCGCGCCCGAGGTCGCCGTGGACCTGATGGACGACGCGGCCCAGGTCATCGGGGCCACCGACGCCGATGACCACGCCATGCTCGAACGGCTGCACCACCTCTTCCTGGGCGGGCGCGTCGAGTCGGCGGAGGCGTTCATTCGCGACCGCATCCGCTCGGTGGCCGACCGGCGCACCGCCGGCGCCATGCAGACGCTGCTCATCCGCTCACTGGTGAACCGCGCGGCCACCGCGCCCGCCCTGGGCGCGATCGACGCGACGCTGGCCATCGCGGGCCTGCCCGACCAGGTGCGCCGCGAGCTGCGGGCCCTGCGCTGCTGGGTCGCGTTGCTGGCCGGTACCCCCGCACCGGCGGCCGAGGTGGCCGCCGTCCTCGCCGACGCCGAGGCCGCCGCCGACGTCCCCACCCGGGCGGCGCTGCTGACGACGATTGCCTGCACGACCTACCTCGAGGGGGATTCCACGGCGGCGCTGGCGGTCATGGACCGGCGCGCGGCCCTCCCGGTACCCGCCGACTCCTCCCCCATGGTGTCCACCGCCGTGGTGTGGCCGGCGGTGTTCCGGCTGGCGACCGAGGGTCCGCCCGCGGCACTGGCCGCGGTGGAGCAGGCGCGTCGGGAGTCCTACCGGGACGGGCGGGAGTGGGTCGGCCCGTTCCTCGCCTCGACCGCCGGCGGGGCTTCGATGTGGGCCGGTCGCTGGACCGAGGCGACGGCGGAGATGGACGCGGCGCTGGAACAGGCCGAGGAGACCGGTACCGGCTGGATCTCCATCGTGGTCGGCAACCGGTCCTACATCGACGCCCACCAGGGCCGGACGGCCGCCGCACGCACCCGTCTCGAGGCGTGGCGGCACCGGGGGCTCCCGGTGCAGTTCGGGCTGGACCAC
Organism: Nakamurella sp.; assembly: GCA_052039515.1. Taxonomy (GTDB): domain Bacteria; phylum Actinomycetota; class Actinomycetes; order Mycobacteriales; family Nakamurellaceae; genus Nakamurella. The sequence continues at coordinate 8,397 of JBQGEH010000884.1, forward strand.
CCGGCGCTGGCCGAGCTCGCCGTGTTGGAGGCCGAGGGCGCCACCCGGGGCGCACTGGCGCTCGCCCGGACGATGTGGCGGGCCACCGACCGGGCTCCGTTCCGGTGGCGGGTCGACGCGGCGGTGGATCTCACCCGGGTGGCACTGGCCGCCGGCGACAGCCGGCTCGCCGACGAGATCGCCGCCGGGCTCGCGGAGCACCGGGTCCCGTCGGATCTCGCCTCGGTGGCGGCGTTGGTGCAGGGCATGGTCGCCGGCGACCCGGCGCTGTTGAACCGCGTCGTCACCGCGTCCGCCGCGCAGGGGCGGATGCTGCTCACCGCCTTCGCCGAGGAGGAGCTCGCCGTCGCCGCAGCCGCCCGTGGTGACCGCTCGCAGGCCGCGAATGGGCTGGACCGTGCCCTGGACGGCTACGACCGGATGGGGGCGACCGCCGACCGCGCCCGGGCGCGCGGCCGGTTACGGACGCTCGGTCTCCGGCGCGGGGCGCGGGTGCCGCACCGGGACGCGCAGACCGGCTGGGACGCCCTGACTCCCACCGAACGCCGGATCGCCGCACTCGTCCAGGAGGGTCTGACCAACCCGCAGATCGGCGCCCGCCTGTACGTGTCGGCGCGCACCGTGCAGACCCACGTGTCGCACATCCTGACCAAGACGGGTCTGCGGTCCCGGGTCGAGATCGCGGCGTCCCTGGGCTCGGCGCAGGCGACGGACCTCGACCGCCCGGCGACCTGATCTCGCCCCGTCATCCGCCATCTGACCGATGTCTCGGCGCCGGATCGACGGCACGATGCACGGTGGTCCCATCTGCCCCACGTCCCACCCAGGAGTTCCCCGTGTCCCACCCCGCCAAGGTCGGCAAGTCCAGCCCGCTGCTCGGCCTGCTGCCCTTCATCGGCGTCATCCTCTTCGTCGTCTTCACCGCGCCCATCCTGTTCGGCGACCGCACCGGCGACTGGCAGCGCCAGGTGCTCGCCAACGGCGTGCAGTACATGGTCGGCTGGGCCGCGCTCGGGGCCGGCATCACGCACCTGTTCTTCGGACCCGGCATCGCCCGCTCCATCGGCTGGGGGCCGAGCCCGTTCCAGCGTGAGGTCGCCTTCGCCAACCTGGCTTTCGGGGTCATCGGCCTGATGGCGGTCAACTACTCGACCGACTTCTGGCTCGCCGTCATCGTCGGCAGCGGCATTTACCGCGTCGGCTGCGGTTACGGGCACATCCGCGAGATGATCGAGAAGCGCAACTTCGCGATCAACAACACCGCCATCCTGTTCCTGAACTTCGTGGTGCCGGCCTTCCTGTTCATCGGCTACCTCGCCTGGGTCTGACGGAGTCCGGCGAGCCGACGTCGCAGTCGCAGTGGCTGCGCTGACCCGTCGGGCCTTCGTGGCCACGGTCGGATCGTTGGCGGGCGCGTTCGCGTTGGATCCGCAGGCCCTGGGGGATCTGCTGTCCCGGCGGGCGGCGCCCGCCGACGTCGGCAGCACATTGGACGCCACGGTGCTGCAGGGCACCGGCGGGCAGCTGCGGTACCGGACGCTGACCGTTGGACCCGGTGAGCCGTATCTGCCCCGCCTCGACCTGCTCGGCCGGGCCCCCGGCACCGGTCGCACCTCGTCGCGGCGGTCGCTGCTGTATCTCGGGCACCTGTCCGACCTGCACGTCATCGACGCCCAGTCCCCGGGCCGCATCGAGCCGATGATCGTGCAGGACCACGCCGCCTGGGGCTCGGCGTTCCACCCGCAGGATCCGCTCACCGTGCACGTGACCGCGTCGATGGTGCAGTCGATGTCGGACCTGCGGTTCAGCCCGCTCACCGGGGCACCGATGGGCGCCGCGATCGTCACCGGTGACAGCGCCGACATGCACGCGCGCCACGAGCTCCGTTGGTACATCGACATCCTCGACGGCGCGACGGTGCTTCCGACGAGTGGCTCCGGGTCCACGTTCGCGGGCGTGCAGGCCTGGCCGGAGGCCACCTGGGCGTACCGCCCCGGTGACCCGGCGGGCGGCGACTTCGGCGACTACGGCTTTCCGACGCTGCCGGACCTGCTCGTCCAGGCATCGACCCGGGAGGTCACCTCCGTCGGTCTGCCGGTGTTCTGGTACACGGTGTACGGCAACCACGAGACGCTGATGCTGGGCACCTTCGACGTCAGCTCACAGTGGCGGGCGTTCGCCCTCGGGGACCGCAAGTCCTTCACCCTGGAAGCGACGGCGGCCACCGTGCTCGCCGGGTACGCCGCCACGGCGAGCCCGCTGCAACGCTTCCTCGACAACGCCGGCGTCCAGGGCGGGTTCCGCTCCGGACTGCGCGAGGTCACGGCCGACCCCGCACGGCAGCTGTTCGCGCGCCGCGATTTCATGGTCGAGCACTTCG
>JBQGEH010000885.1:0-4829 GCA_052039515.1 Nakamurella sp.
GTCCAGCGCCATCACCTGCGGGTTCAGCCCGCCGTTGGCCTCCAGCCGGGCCTCCAGGTAGTCCCGGTCGCCGAACAGGGCGTACACCTCGCTGGCGGGGGCGGGGTAACGCTGGGCGACGGTGAACGTGGTCGGCACGGGGCGGCCTCCGGGACGGTGGGACGGGGATGCTCCGGTCCGGAGCGGCGGTCACCCGCCATCCTCACCGCCGCCGCACGGCCGGTGCAACCGACCGGGCGGCCGCGGCGCGCCCGATACGGTGGACCGGTGACCGCGCCGGTGCAGTTGTCCGACCTGACCACCCTGGGCCTCGGCGGCCCGGCCACCGAGCTCGTCGTCGGCGACACCGACACCGCCGTCATCGCCGCCCTGGACACCTTCGCCGACCGCGGTGAGCCGGTGCTGCTGGTCGCCGGCGGCTCCAACCTGGTCGTCGCCGACGCCGGCGTGGACCACCCCGTCCTGCGGATCGCCACCACCGGGGTGACCGCGCACCGCGACGGCGAGGACCTGATCGCCGAGGTCGCCGCCGGCGAGAACTGGGACGCGGTGGTGGCCGCGTTCACCGCCGACGGCTGGTCGGGGCTGGAGATGCTGTCCGGCATCCCGGGCTCCACCGGCGCGACCCCCATCCAGAACGTCGGCGCCTACGGGGTGGAGACCGGCGAGGTGCTGGTGGACGTCGACGTCTACGACCGACGGACCCGGACGGTCCGCACCCTCACCGCCGCCGACCTCGGCCTGGGCTACCGCACCAGCGTGCTGCGGGGGTCGACCGATCTGGTGGTGCTGCGGGTGCGGATGCGGCTGACCCGGCGGCACCACGCCGTCCGCTACGCCGAGCTCGCCGCCACCCTGGGGGTGGCCCCCGGGCACACCGCGCCGCCCGCGGCGGTCCGGGACGCGGTGCTGCAGCTGCGTCGCGGCAAGGGCATGGTGTGGGACGCGGCCGACCCGGACACCCGCAGCGTCGGCTCGTTCTTCACCAATCCGCTGCTGGACGACGCCGCGCTGACCGCCGCGCACGCCGCTATCGTCGCGCGGTTCGGCGCGGACGTGCGCTACCCCCGGTATCCGGCCGGGTCGCAGACCAAGCTGTCGGCGGCGTGGCTGATCGAACGGGCCGGCTTCGGGAAAGGCTTCGCGCTGCCCCGGGGCGGCGCGGCGATCTCGTCCAAGCACACCCTGGCGCTGACCAACCGCGGCGGCAGCACCGAGGACCTGCTGGCGCTGGCCCGGCACGTCCGCGACGGGGTGGAGGACGCGTTCGGCGTCCGGCTGCACGCCGAGCCGATCCTGGTGGGCGTCGCGCTCTGACCGCCCGCCGGGGCCGGCTGCCGTTACCGTGGAAGCAGGACCACCACCGGTGCGGCCCGATCAGGGGGATGCCGCCGGGACCGGAAGAGGAGTCGTCAGGGTGTCTGTGTCACGTTGGCTGCGGGAGAGCACCGTCGACCGCCGGAAGTTCTTCGCGCAGGCCGGAGCGATGTCGGCGGTGCTGGCCACCGCGGCGTGCGGGTCACAGGACCCGGTCGTCGTCACCCAGACCGTCACACCGGGTCTGGAGCCCACCGGCACCGGCAATGTGACCGTGCCGCCCACCGGCGGCGGGACCACCGCCGCACCGACGTCCGGCGCCGCGCCGGCCACCAACGCGCGGATCATCGCGTCGCCCAAGTTCGGCACCGCCGACATCGGGCCGACGTCCGGGGTCACCATCACCACCTTCAACGCCACCATCACCGAGCTGACCGTGACCGGATCCGACGGCCGGACGGTGAACGGCGAGATCGAGTCCGGTGGGGCGACCTGGACACTGACCGACCGGCTGCGGTTCGGGACGACCTACACCTTCGCCGGCAAGGCCACCGACACCGCCGGCACCGAGGTGCCCATCGAGGGGCAGCTCACCACCGCCAACCCGTCGTCCACGATGGGTCTGAACTGGGTGGTGGAGGAGGGCGGCACCTACGGCGTCGGGCAGCCGATCATCGTCGTGTTCGACCGTCAGGTGACCAACCGCGCCGAGGCGGAGAAGGCGCTGAAGGTCACCACCGACAAGGGCGACATCGTCGGCTCGTGGGGCTGGCTGCAGGACGAGGACATCCAGGGCAAGGGTCTGCAGTCGCAGGTGCACTGGCGGCCCAAGGACTTCTGGCCGGCCAACACCAAGGTCACCGTGCAGGCCGACATGTACGGCGTCGATTTCGGCGGCGGGGAGTGGGGCGGCGACGACGTCACCCGGAACTTCACCATCGGCCGCTCGCTCATCGTCACCGCCGACGTCAACTCTTTCCGGCTCAAGGTCGAGCAGGACGGGGTGCAGATCCGCGACTACCCGGTGTCCTACGGCAAGGGCGACGGTGACCGCGCCACCCGCAGCGGCATCCACCTCGTGCAGCAGAAGAAGCCCGAGTACGAGATGTGCAACGCCCGCTTCAACTACTGCGGCGTCAAGGTGACCTGGGCCGTGCGGATCAACAACAACGGCGAGTTCATCCACGAGAACGACAGCACGATCCCGTACCAGGGGATCGCCAACGTCAGTCACGGCTGCGTCAACATGAGCACCGCCAACGCCAAGGACTTCTACGACATGTCGCTGATCGGCGACCCGGTCATCGTCTCCGGCACCGGCGTGGACATGTCCGAGCAGGACTACATCTACGACTGGATCTACTCCTGGGAGCGGTGGAAGGGCCTGTCGGCGATCTGAGCCGTGACGCCGCCGCCGGGCGGGGCATAGTGCAGTCATGACCATCCGCCGGTTGGCCGCCATCTCGCTGCACACCTCACCGCTGGCCCAACCCGGCACCGGTGACGCGGGTGGGATGAACGTCTACATCGAGGCGACCGCCCGGCGGTTGGCCGCCCGCGGGGTCGAGGTCGAGATCTTCACCCGGGCCACGTCCTCGGCCGACGCTCCGGCCACCGAGCTGGTGCCCGGGGTGACCGTCCGGCACATCGTCGCCGGCCCGTTCGAGGGTCTGGAGAAGAACGACCTGCCCGGTCAGCTGTGCTCGTTCGCGGCCGGGGTGATGCGCGCCGAGGCGCGCCGCGAGCAGGGCTGGTACGACGTCATCCACTCGCACTACTGGCTGTCCGGCCAGGTGGGCTTCCTGGCCAAGGACCGGTGGGCGGTGCCGCTGGTGCACACCGCGCACACCCTGGCCCGGGTGAAGAACGCGCAGCTCGCGGACGGCGACAGCCCCGAGCCGCCCGGCCGGCTCATCGGTGAGGACCAGGTCGTCGCCGAGGCCGACCGGCTGGTGGCCAACACCGACGTGGAACGCGACGAGCTCGTCCAGCTCTACGGCGCCGACCCCGAGCGGATCGACGTGGTCCCACCGGGGGTCGACACCGACGTCTTCACCCCCGGCGACCGCCGGGTCGCCCGGGCCGCGTTGGGTCTGGCCGCCGACGAGCGGGTCGTCGTCTTCGCCGGCCGGATCCAGCCGCTCAAGGGCCCCGACGTGCTGCTGCGGGCGGCGGCGGTGCTGCGGCAACGGCACCCCGACGAGCGCTGGCGCATCGTGGTCGTCGGCGGGTTGTCCGGGGTCGGCCGGGTCGGGCCGCACGGCCTGTCCGAGATGGCCGTCTCGCTCGGCATCGTCGACCAGGTCACCTTCCTCGCCCCGCAGCCGCGGGACCGGCTGGCCGAGGTGTTCCGGGCCGCTGACGTGGTCGCCGTGCCCAGCCACAACGAGTCGTTCGGGCTGGGCGGGTGGGAGGCTCAGGGGTGGGGGACGCCGGGGGTGGCGGCCGCCGTCGGCGGCCTGCGGGTGGCCGTGCAGGACGGCGTCACCGGGGTCCTCGTCGACGGTCACGACCCCGGCGACTGGGCCACCGCGCTGGCCGGCGTCGCTCTGGATCCCGCCCGCCGGGACCACCTGGCCGGGGCGGCCCGCGCCCAGGCCGAGAAGTTCTCCTGGGACGCCACCGCCGAGGGACTGCTGGCCAGCTACGACCGCGCGGTGGACGAACTGCGGGTGGGTGCCCGATGACCGACCACCGGGCGCTGGTCGGCGCCGCGCTCACCGCCGCCGAGGTGCCGTTCAGCGAGCCGGAGCCGGGCGCGTTCCTGCTGACCCTGCCGGGGGAGCGCCGCTACCGGACGCTGGTGTGGCTGCTCATCGGTGACCACGAGCTGCTCGTCGAGTCGTTCGTCTGCCGTCGGCCCGACGAGAACCACGAGGGCGTCTACCGGTACCTGCTGCAGCGCAACGCCAAGCTCCGCACGGTGGCCTACTGCATCGACGGCCTGGGGGACATCCACCTGGTCGGCCGGCTGGGGCTGGCGACGCTGTCCGCCGAGGAGATCGACACCACCCTCGGGGTGCTGCTGGACGCGTCCGACACCGACTTCAACCCGATCCTGGAACGCGGCTTCGCGTCGTCGATCCGGCGGGAGTGGGCGTGGCGCACCGAAACCGGGCAGTCGACGAAGAACCTGCAGGCCTTCCGCAAGCTCGTCCGGGACCTGACGTGAGCGGCCGGCACGGCCGGGACGAGGATCCCGCCGATCGCGACGGGACCGACACCCGGACCGATGCCGACTGGGACCGTGACCAGCGCAACGAGACCGCCACCCAGCGGCTCGACCGCAACTGGGGCGACCTGCTGCAGGAGCTGCGGGTGGTGCAGACCGGTGTCCAGCTGCTCACCGGCTTCTTGCTGACGCTGCCGTTCCAGCAGCGGTTCACCGAGCTCACCACCTTCGGCCGGGTGCTCTACATCGTCACCGTCGCGGCCTCGGTGACCGCGACCGGCCTGCTCGTCGCGCCGGTGATGATCCACCGGCTGCTGTTCCGGCGGCACGCCCGGGCCGT
>JBQGEH010000886.1:0-1692 GCA_052039515.1 Nakamurella sp.
CGGTCCCGGGGAGGACCGCCGCCGTGGGTGCAGCTACTGAGCCGGGGTCAGCCGCCGATCGGGGTGGGGTTGGTGGGGTCCGGCGGCACCGGGACGGAGCCCCGGATGCGGTTCTGGGCCTGGCACTGGCTGGTGCAGTTGGTCGCGCCGGCCGAGAGCTCCACGGCGTCCTCACCGAGCACGCCGCCCATCCGACCGCCGGAGGCGACGGACCAACGGGTGACGGTGGCGTCCTGGTAGGTCTTGGTGGCGACCTGCGGGCTGTCCTTGCCGAGCAGCATCTGGTGCGCGCCGGCCGGGTCCTGCGCGGCCGGGACCGCGGCGATCCCGTTGCCGAAGTTGATCTTGTTGGTGAAGGGGTTCACGAAGTAGTAGAGCCCGGCCCCGAGGGTGTGGGTGATCTCGACCGGGCCGGCGAACTCGGGCTCCATCTGGAAGATGCCGCCCTGGGCACCGTCCTTGGCCTGGATCTTCAGCTTGCCGGCGGCGGTGGTGAAGATGACGACGAGGGTGTCGTCCTTGATCTGCAGCTCCTTGACGCTGACGCCGGCGCGCTGGGCGGCCGTCAGGGTCGGCACCTTGGAGGCGAACACCACGGTCGGGGCGGTGACCATGCGCTGGGTGTCGGGGGCGCCGGTGAGGGTGTAGCGGTAGACGCCGAGGGTGGACGGGTCGATGTCGAAGCCGACGTTGCGGCCCCGGACGGCGATGGTGCCCGACGGCGTCACGGACTTGACGCTGACCGACGCTCCGGCGGCCGGGTTGTAGGTCCGGCCATTCAGGGTGACCGCGAAGTCGCCACCGACGGAGGTCTTGCCCGACGCCTGGGCGGTGTCGGTGACGAGCAGCGAGGTGGTCGCCACGGCGCCGACGAGCAACGCCGTGCGGGCGGCTCGCAGCAGTGAGCGGGTGCGGGACATGAGGCGCTCCTGGGAGTGTCGCGCGGCGGGGCCGCGATGGGGCCGCGGAGTGCGGCTCTCACACCGTCGCCGACGACAGGTCGTACGCACCATCGGACCTCGGTACTAGTACCTGCGCCGGTGCCGGTGGCGGCACTTCGCCCGGGTCCGGGGGTGACGGGCGGTACGCGGCTGCGGGGCGCCGGTCGGCGTGCGGGTCCAGGGCGCGTCGATCGTTGTTGCCGCGGAAACGCGATCGCACGGTGCATGTCCGCGCGCGGGGGCGGGCCCGGAATGCGGCGACGGATGTTTCCGCGGAAACACCCCCGACCGCCCAGGCGGAGATGCACGTGACTAGCTGTCGCGGGCCTCGGGGAGGTGGTCGCGCGCCCACAACGCCGCGCTCGTGCGGTCGGCCACTCCGATCCGCCGGAACAGGCTGCCCACGTGCACCTTCACCGTTCGCTCGGCAATGCCGAGGTCACGGCCGATCTGCCGGTTGGAGAACCCCCGGGTCAGCAGCAGCAGCACCTGCCGCTCCCTAGCGCTCAGATGCTCGCTCAGCGGCACCTCGGCGGTCGGCAGCAGGGCGGTGGCCTCCCGCGGGTCCAGCGGCGCGTGCCCGCGGGCGGCGGACCGCACCGCCGAGACGAGGTCGGTGGGGTCGCTGTCCTTGAGCAGGTAGCCGACGGCGCCGGCCCGCAGGGCCTCGCCGACCCGGGTGGTGTCGGAGAACGAGGTCAGCACCACGACCCGGGTCTGTGGGCACGCGGCCAGCACCCGTCGGGTCGCC
>JBQGEH010000887.1:0-2632 GCA_052039515.1 Nakamurella sp.
GCTGTGGCTGCACCGGACGGGTCGGCGGGCCGCGTTCAGCCGGCGCGACACCCTGGCCCCCGGCTACCCGGCGGCCGCGGCGGCCTGCGAACGGCACGGTTTCGCACCGTTCGTGCGACCGGTGGGCGGCCGGATGGCCCCGTACCACGCCGACACCCTCGTCATCGATCTGGCCGCCCCTGATCAGTTGGCGCGCAACGGTATTCGCGAGCGTTTCGCGATCATGGCCGACGCCATCGTGGCGGGTCTGGGCGAGCTGGGCCTGGACGCCCGGGTCGGTGAGGTGCCGGACGAGTACTGCCCCGGTGAGTTCAGCGTGCACGCGGTCGGCGATCGCGGTGCCCGCAAACTCGCCGGTGTGGCGCAGCGCGTCAACAAGTGGGGGTCGGTGGTCAGCGCGATGGTGGTGGTGGCCGACCCCGATCCGGTGCGGGCGGTCGCCGTCGACGCCTACGCCGCGCTGGAACAGCCGCTCGACCCGGCATCGGTCGGTGCGGTGAGCGACGACCGGCCCGACGTCACCTGGTCCCAGGTGGCCGCGGCCATCCGGGAGGAGCTGCGGGAGCGGATCCCGGTCCTGCGGTGACGGTGGCGGGGACAGTGGCCCGCAGGCCGGAGAATGGATCCCCGTGTCTGCCGCCCCGACCCTCAGCGCCGCCCCTGTCGTCCCGGCGGCGAGCCTCGCCTCCGCCCCGGCGGGTGCGGCAACACCCGGGCCGTGGGGCCCGCCGGGGAGCGCACACATCCGGCGGGTCGCCGTGCTCGGCGTCGCCGGGCTGGCCGGTGTGCTCTACGCCGTCGTGTCGGTGCTGCGCCACCACCAGTTCAAGACCACCATCGACATCACGATCTTCCAGCAGGCGATCGCCAACTACGCACAACTACGGGCCCCGCTGGTGCTGGTGAAGTCCCAGGACCCGTTCTGGATCCTGGGCGATCACTTCAGCCCCGTGATGGCGCTGATCGCGCCGCTGTACCGGGTCTGGCCGAGCGTGGTGACCCTGCTGCTGGTGCAGGCCGCGCTGCTGGCGGTCGCCGTCGGGGCGGTGACCGGGCTCGCGGTGCGGCTGCTCGGCGGGCTGGGCTTCGCGATCGGCGCGGCGTTCGCGCTGTCCTGGGGGATGCTCAAGGTCGTCGACTTCGATGTCCACGAGGTCGGTTTCACGGTGGCGTTCCTGGCCCTGGCCTGCGTGGCCCTGGTGGAGCGTCGCCACCGGGCACTGGTGCTGTGGTCGGCCGCCCTGCTGCTGACCAAGGAGGACAGCGGCCTGCTGGTCGCCGGCCTGGGCCTGGCCCTGCTGGTGTGGGGGTCACGCCGGCTCGGCGCCGGGCTGATGATCGGGGGTCTGCTCGCGGTCGCGGTGACTGTCGGGGTGCTCATCCCGGCCTTCAGCTACACCGGGACCTGGACGTACGCCAGCAATCTCGGCGCCGATTCCTCGCTCGTCGACACCGCCGCGGGGATGGTTCGCACGGTGGCCCGGCATCTCACCGAACCACGGGGTTGGGCGCTGCTGGCGGCGCTGGCGGCGACGGCGTCGCTGGGGCTGCGCTCCCCCGTCATCCTGGTGCTGCTGCCGACGTTGGCCGCGCGCTTCGCGTCCAGCCGCGAGGTGTACCTGGAGATGACGTTCTACTACGACGCCCCGCTGATGGTGGTGTGTTTTGTCGCGCTCGCCGTGGCCGTGCGGGACCGCCGGATCCGGCGTGGCACCACGTCCGCGCAGTCGCGGGCGTGGTGGTCGAGCGCCGCCGGGCTGGCCACGGCGGCGGTGTGTGTGCTGGCGGTCGACGTGGGCGTGCACACGACGGAGTGGCCGCTGACCCTGGCGCAGAGCGACCAGGAATGCCCCTGGTGCGAGGACGCCCACCGGTTGATCGACGCCGTTCCGGACGGCGAACGCCTCATCGCCGACGTGGGTCTGCTGGGTAACGCCGCCGACCGGCATCCGGTACTGATGGCCACACCGGAGTGGGAGGACTCGACCCACCTGCCGCTGCGGGCGGACTGGGTGATCCTCTACCGCGACAGCGACCAGTTCGGTGCCGGCTGGGCCCGGGAGCGGGAACAGGACCTGCTGAGCCGCGGATACGCGGTGGTCGACGCGGGCAGTGACCTGGTGCTGCTGCACCGGCCGACGGCGGCGGGCGGGTCCCCGGGAGAGCCGGGGCCCCGCCCGTGAGCCGGTGGACTACTCGCGACCCAGGGCGTCCTGCGCCCGCCCGGCCATCTTCTCGACCACGTTCGGGACGTCGGTGGTGCCGTAGAGCCGGCCGTCGGGATGGGTGGGCGGCGGCATCGGCACGCCGGCCGGGGGCTCGGCGACATAGCTGAACTCGCCCTTGCCGTCCGGGGTGGGCCCGCTGGCCCAGCGCCCCTCCGACGCATGCTGGCCGTTCGAGAAGTTGATGTACTGGTAGGAGACGTCGCGGTCCTCCTTGCCGAGCGGGAAGTTGTCCGGCACGGGCAGACCCTCCAGTCCCTCGTCGCGCAGTTCCTGAGCCGCGGCGAGCCACTGGTTCTGGTGCATCGTGTCGCGCGCGAGCAGGAAGGCCAACAGATCTCGGACACCGTGGTCGTCGGTCATGTGGTAGAGCCGGGCGACCTGCAGGCGCCCCTGCATCTCCGCGT
>JBQGEH010000888.1:0-4956 GCA_052039515.1 Nakamurella sp.
CGACCCGGGAGACCTCGATCGCGCCCGCGCCGTGCTCGAACGTCGCGGAGAACGCGGCGTAGTCGTCGTTGGTGACGGTGTCGTATTCGTCGCTGACCTCGGCGTGGTCGTGGCCCATCACCGCGCCCAGCGGCAGCGGCCGTTCGGTGATGACGGTGGACAGTTGACCGCCGCTGACCGACGTCATGTCGCCGCACAGGAACTCGGCGATGTAGGCCATGTGGCTGCCGACGTCGGCGAGGGCGCCGGAGCCGGCCGGGCCCTTGAACCGCCAGCTCATCGGGCCACGCGGGTCGCAGCCGTAGTCGGTCCAGTAGCGGCCGGAGAAGTGCAGGACCTCACCGAGTTCCCCGGAGCGGACGAGGTCGCGGATGGTGGCGATGCCCGGGGCGCGGCGGTAGGTGAAGCCGACCTTGGCCACCGTGTCGGCGGCGTCCGCCGCGGCGGCCATGGCGCGGGCGTCGTCCAGGGTGTCGCTCAGCGGCTTCTAGCACAGCACGTGCTTGCCGGCGGCCAGCAGCCCCTCGACGACCTCGCGGTGCAGGTGGTTGGCGATGACGACGCTGACCCCGTCGATCGACGGGTCCTCGGCGATGGCCTGCCCGGACGAGTCCCAGCGCTGGTAGCCGAACCGCCGCGCGGCCAGCGTGCCGAACTGTTCGTTGACGTCGCCGATCGACACCAGCCGGATCTCCGGGAGGGTCGGGCGGTAGAGCGAGGCGGCGGTGCGGTAGGCGGCGGCGTGCGCCTTGCCGGCCATCCCGGCGCCGATGACGGCGACGCCCAGACTGGGGGCCATTGCTTCTCCTTCGAAGGGGACCGGGCGCAGCCGGTAGATTGGAGCGCTCCATTGGAGCGCTCCAACACGGTACGATGGCGTCAGCCGAGGTGTCAACACCCGAGCACCCGGACGGAGGACCGAAATGCCGGACGAGTCGAGGGCCGCCGACGGCCGGAACCGGGACGAACCCGCCGGCGACGGTCCCGCGCCGACCATCTACGACGTGGCCCGGGCCGCCGGGGTGAGCAAGTCGCTGGTCTCCCTGGTGCTGCGGAACTCCCCCCAGGTCAGCGATGCGCGCCGGGCCGCGGTGCGGGCCGCGATCGCCGAGCTCGGCTACCGCCCGAGCCGGGCCGCGACCCTGCTGGCCAGCCGCCGCACGCACAGCGTCGAGGTGCTCATCGACGACTACCGCAACCCGTCGTTCGTCGGGCTGGTGCGGGCGATCCAGGGCGAACTGTCGGCGCGGGGCTACCACCTCGGCGTCACCGACCTGCAGTTGTCCGCCCACCAGGCCCGGGCTGACCTGGACAACCTGGCCGCCCGCGCCGACGGACTCGTCCTGGCCGCCGAACCCGACAGCGGGATCCTCGCGACCTGGCACGGCCCGACCGTGGTCGCCGGGTGGCGGGACGCGATGCCCGACCACGCGGACCTGGTCACCGCCGACGACGAGCAGGGCGGGCGTGAGGTCGTCACGCACCTGCGGGGCCTCGGGCACACCAGGATCGGCCACCTCACCGGCGGCGGCGGCCCGGCCACCCGCCGGCGCACCGGCTTCACCGAGGCGGTGACGGCGGCCGGGCTCGACCTCCGGCTGTCCGGCGTCGAGGGCGGCACCACCGAGGAGGACGGCTACCGCGGTGTCGCCGGTCTGTTCGAGCGGTTCCCGGACACGACGGCGGTGTTCGCGGCCAACGACGCGATGGCGCTCGGGGCGCTGGCGGCGCTGCGCGAGCGTGGGGCGGGCGTGCCGGGGGACGTCTCCCTGGTCGGGTACGACAACTCGCCGCTCGCCCAGTCGCGGTACCTGGACCTGACGTCGGTCGACGACCGCAGTGAGACCGTCGGCGTCAGCGCGGCGCGGGCGTTGCTCGACCGCATCGACGAGCCGGCCCGCCCGACCACGCGGACCCTGCTCGACCCGCTGCTGATCGCCCGGGGGACCACGGCGCCGCCGCGCTGACCGGTGCTCGTGGCATTCGGTCTCCGCCGTGCAGGGTTTCGGCAGACGCCGAACGACTGCGAGGAAGCCGCCCCTGCAGGCCCGGCGTCCTCACATTCGCGGGGCTTCTGCGGACCGACGGGCGGCGGCCTGCCGTCGCACGGCCTGTTTGCGGCCCCGTCCGCCCCGGGCACGGACACCGGTGCGGATGTCCAACCGGTCGGCAGCCCGCCCACCGCGTGTGCGCGGTGACCCGCAGGAGGACCTGATGACCGCTCCGTCCATCGGACCCGTCCCGAACGCCGAGCCGGGTCGGCAGCCCATCCAGCGGGCCGCCCTGGTCGTCGGCGTCGTCCTGCTCGTCCTCGGGGTGCTGGCCTTCATCCCCGGCATCACCACCCACTACGACCGGCTCGACTTCACCAGCCACGACGCCCGGTTGTTCGGGCTGTTCTGGGTGTCCGGGCTGGACAACATCGTCAACCTCGTCTTCGGCGTGGTCGGCATCCTGGTCGCCCGGTCGGCGTTCGGCAGCGCCGTCTACCTCGGCGTGGGCGGCGTCTTCTACGTCCTGATCTGGTGGTACTCGGTGCTCGCGGACCCGTCCCGCAGTAACGACCGGCCGCTGATCGGGGCGGCCGACTGGGTGCTGCACCTCGTGCTGGGCGTCGGCATGGTGGCGCTCGCGGTGCTGACCCGCCCCCGGCGCGGCGGGAAGACCCCCAAGCTCAACGATCCGCCGTTCGAGACCACCCCCACGCCGAACTGACCCCCGGCCGGGCGGGATCGCCCTCCCTGTGGTGCACTGACGCCCTGCGCCCGTTCACCCACAGGGAGTCCCGATGGCCGCTACCGGAACCGACACGTCCGCCGGCGCGCCCCAGCGGGACCAGCCCGCACTGAAACGGGTGATGGGCCCCAAGCTGCTGCTGCTGTTCATCGTCGGCGACATCCTCGGCACCGGGGTCTACGCGCTGACCGGCGACGTCGCGTCCGAGGTGGGCGGGGCCGCCTGGCTGCCGTTCCTGGTGGCGTTCGCGGTCGCCATGGTCACCGCCTTCAGCTACCTGGAGCTCGTCACCAAATACCCGCAGGCCGCGGGGGCCGCGCTCTACACCCACAAGGCGTTCGGCATTCACATCGTGACGTTCCTCGTCGCGTTCGTCGTGATGTCGTCCGGCATCACCTCGGCGTCGACGGCATCCCGGGCGTTCGCCTCGAACCTCATCGAGGGGTTCGGACTGGACCTCGGGGACGGCGGGGTGGTGCTCATCGCGCTCGGGTTCATGGCCCTGGTCGCGCTGGTCAACTTCCGTGGCGTCGGGGAGAGCGTCAAGGCCAACGTGGTGCTGACGCTCGTCGAGCTGTCCGGCCTGCTGCTGGTCATCATGGTCGGCCTGTGGGCGTTCGTGGACGGCTCGCCGGACTTCTCCCGGGTCGTCGCCTTCGACACCCCGCAGGACAAGGGGGTGTTCCTGGCGATCACCACCGCGACGTCGCTGGCGTTCTTCGCGATGGTGGGCTTCGAGGACTCGGTCAACATGGCCGAGGAGACCAAGGACCCGGTGCGGATCTTCCCGAAGGTGATGCTGACCGGCCTCACCATCACCGGGATCATCTACGTGCTGGTGGCCATCGTCGCGGTCGCGCTGGTCCCGGTCGGGCAACTCGCCGACAGCGAGACCCCGCTGGTCGAGGTCGTCCGGGCCGGGGCGCCGGGGTTGCCGATCGGCGACATCCTGCCGTTCATCTCGATGTTCGCGGTGGCCAACTCGGCACTCATCAACATGCTGATGGCCAGCCGGCTCATCTACGGGATGGCCAGGCACCGGGTGCTGCCGCCGGTACTGGGCCGGGTGCACCAGGACCGGTGCACCCCGTGGGTGGCCATCCTGTTCACCACCGGCCTCGCGTTCGGCCTGATCGTGTACGTGTCACTGGCCTCGTCGGACGCGACCGCGGTGCTCGGCGGGACCACGTCGCTGCTGCTGCTCGCGGTGTTCGCGGTGGTCAACGTGGCCGTGCTGGTGCTGCGCCGGGACACCTCCACGCAGCGGTACTTCCACGCGCCGACGCTGCTGCCGGTCGTGGGCGTGGTCACCTGCGTCTTCCTGGTGACGCCGCTGTCCGGCCGGCCGTCCACCCAGTACGTGCTCGCCGCCTGGGTGGTCGGCATCGGCCTGGTGCTGTTCGCGGTCACCCTGCTGATCAACCGCCGCCTCGGGGTGCGGCCCGAGGGCCTCGGCGACGCGGAGGAACTGCAGGGCTGACGGGTCACGCCCCGAGCGCTGCGGCCACCGCCGTCACCACGTCGTCGAACGCGGCGTCGGCCGGCACCCGTACCCCCGGCTCGTCGGGCTGCAGCGGCTCCAGGGTGGCGAGCTGGGAGTCCAGCAGGGTCGGCGACATGAACTCGTGCTGCCGCGCGGCGAGCCGCCGGCGCAGCTCGTCCCGGGAGACGTCGAGCTCGACGAAGGCGATGTCACCGACGCCGGCGCGCAGCCGGTCCCGGTACACCCGGCGCAACGCCGAACAGGCCAGCACCGTGTCCGGCCCGGCGGCCGCCGCAGCCACCCGGTCCAGCCACGGCCAGCGGTCCTCGTCGGTGAGGGGATGACCCTCGGCCATCTTCGCCTTGTTCGCCGCCGGGTGCAGGTCGTCGGCGTCGAGGAAGCGCCGGCCGGTGGCGGCGGCGACCGCCGCGCCGACCGCCGACTTGCCCGCGCCGCTCACGCCCATCACCACCACGGTCTGGGCGCGCACGGGAGCGGTCACAGCACGCCCTGGTCGGGGGTGCCCGCCGGCAGCGGCGTCATGGTCGTCACCACCACCGGCCGGGCGAGCAACCCGTCGATCGCCGCGTTCAGCGCCACCACCGCCGGTCCCGCCGCGTGCGCGTCGAGATCGGCCTGGCTGGTCCACTTCTCGATCATGGTGACGGTGCCGTCGCTCGCGTCGTGGATCGCGTACAGCAGGCAACCGGCCTCCTCGTGGACGGCGGGGATGCTCG
>JBQGEH010000889.1:0-1725 GCA_052039515.1 Nakamurella sp.
CGCCCGGTTGGCCCAGATCGACCTGCAGTTCTCCGACGTCGATCCGGCGCGCGGCCTGGACGAGGCTCTGGCGGCCAAGGGACGGCTGCGCCGGCTGGTGACCGACGAGGAGGTGGCCGCCGCCGTCGACCGGCCGCCGAGCGACACCCGCGCGTGGCTGCGCGGGGAGATGATGCGCCGCCACGCCGACGCCGTGGTCGCGGCCAGCTGGGACACGATCATCCTCGACGTCCCGGGGCGCCGGACGCTGCAGCGACTCGAGCTGTCCGATCCGCTCGCCGACACCCGCGAGACCCGCCACGAGCTCGTCGAGCAGGCCCCGTCGCTGACCCAGCTGGTCGCCGCGTGGTCCGCCGCCCCGCGTCCGGTGGCGGAGACGCCCGCCGCGGGGGGCGCGGGGGGATCGCTCCCCGGTGAACGGCGACGGCCGGGCCCACCGACCCGGCGCTGAGTCGTCGGACGGGCTGTCGGGCACCCCGGATAGGCTCGGCACCATGTCAGAGCAGAGCAGGAGTTCGCGTCGCGACACCGACGAGCCGGAGCCGGTCACCCCGCCCCCGGCCCCGCAGACCTCGGCGCGCGCCCAGGACGACGACCTCGACGACCTGCTCGACGAGGTCGACGGTGTGCTCGAGACCAACGCCGAGGAGTTCGTGCGCTCGTTCGTGCAGAAGGGCGGCCAGTGATGGCGCGCGACGCCGGTCTGCCCGCCGCGTTCCTCTCCGGCGGGAGCTCGTCGTTCTCGGAGTTCCTGGCCGCGGTCCGGCCCGAGCTGCTGCCGGGCAACCGCGTCGGGCGTGAGGACGCCGGTGGGCTCGCGCCGCACGGCACCACGATCGTGGCCGCCACCTTCGACGGCGGGGTGGTGATGGCCGGGGACCGGCGCGCCACGATGGGCAACATGATCGCCCAGCGCGACATCCAGAAGGTCTACCCCGCCGACGAGTTCTCGCTGGTCGGCATCGCCGGCGCCGCGGGGATCGCGGTCGAGATGGTGCGGCTGTTCCGGGTCGAGCTCGAGCACTACGAGAAGCTCGAGGGCGCGCCGCTGTCGCTGGACGGCAAGGCCAACCGGCTGGCCGCGATGATCCGGCAGAACCTGCCGCTGGCCATGCAAGGGCTGGCCGTGGTCCCGCTGTTCGCCGGCTGGGACCCGATGACCGGTCAGGGCCGGATCATCTCCTACGACGCCACCGGCGGCCGGTACGAGGAGACCGCGTTCCACTCGGTCGGCTCGGGGTCGGTGTTCGCCCGCGGCGCGCTGAAGAAGCTGTACCGGGGCGACCTGGACGCCACCGGCGCGGCCGAGGCCGTCGTGCAGGCGTTGTACGACGCGGCCGACGACGACTCCGCGACCGGCGGGCCCGACCTGACCCGCAAGATCTACCCGGTGGTCATGAAGGCCGACGCCGACGGGGTCGACCGCTTCGACGACGCCGAGATCTCCTCGATGATGGACCGCATCCTCGAGGGCCGGATGTCGCGGCCGGACGGCCCGCACGCCTCCCTGACCTGACGAGCCCGACCAGCACCGACCTGATGACCAGCTGACCTGATGACCAGCACGCCGAGCCCGAGGTGAACCCGCGATGAGCATGATGTACGTCGCCCCCGAACAGCAGATGAAGGATCGCGCCGACTTCGCGCGCAAGGGCATCGCCCGTGGCCGGTCGGTGGTGGTGCTCCGGTACGCCGACGGCATCTGCTTCGTGGCCGAGAACCGGT
>JBQGEH010000890.1:0-5751 GCA_052039515.1 Nakamurella sp.
GCGGTGCTACGGGTGGTGCCCGGTGGGTCCGCCCTGCTGCGCCGCGCCGGCTGACGGCGGTCGTCCGTCCGCCGTGGGTGCGACACCGCGCCGACCGGATCAGGGCGCGGCGATCGAGATCGCCACCTGGCTCTGGCCGTCGTTGCTGCCGCCCTGCACGACCGAGCAGGTGAGGGACGCCATCGACGTGGCCGACTGGACGGTGCAGGTGGACAGCTGCCGCTGGGGGTCGTCGGCGTCGACGTCGACGTCGAGCTGCACGCGGAACCCCGCGTACACGGCCTGCGGGTCGGTGGGGTCGGTGCCGGCCGGCGGGGCGGCGACGACGTAGGTGGCCTGCAGGGTCGCGTCGTCCGTCCCGGACCGGTAGCCGCCGAAGAACGCCGTACCGCCGCTGGCCAGGGTGTCACCGGGGGTGCGACCGGCCGGGTCCATCAGCAGGCCGCCGCTGGTCTCGGTCCCGACCTGGGTCAGGGTGAGGCCGGGCACCGCGTCGGTCACCTGAACCGACAGCGGGCGGTCCGAGAAGCGGTTCGCCAGCGTCACGTACTCGCCGCTCTCCCGTGAGTTCAGGACGCTCTGGTCGGTGAACAGGTACGTGGAACCGGTGCTGCCGTAGGTGTCGTCGCCCTGCTGAGGGATGTCGATGCTGTACCCGACCTGGTCGCCGCCGGTGAACGGTGCGTCGTCCGGCCGGTAGGCCACGTCGGACTGCAGGCCGGTCCACATGCCGTCGGAGACCAGCGACTGGTAGCCCCGGCCGCCGTGCACGGCGATCTGGTCCGGGGCCGCGGTGTCACCACCGTCCGAGTCGGTCCCGTGCCCGACGACGTGGCTGATCAGGTCGAGGTCGAAGAAGCCGGTCGCGGTCGCCCCCGGCGCGGTGAACCGCGCGACCTCGTCGTCGTAGAAGACGCAGGCCGCCCGGTGGGCGGAGCCGTCCGGGGTGCAGGTCGGGGTGGTGTCGGCGAGTGCGGGCAGTCCGCCGGCCAGGGCGGCGGCGACCGCCAGGGCCAGGGCGGCGGGAACGATGCGGAACGAACGGTTCACGGGAAACTCCTTCGGGGGTGGGTGACGTCCGGATGACGCGCCGTCGACGTTACGAAAGCCGTTGTCGTCGAGCCGCTGTCGTTCGGCCACTGATGGAACGGCCGGCTATGCCCAACGGCAGAGCCGCCCCGGTGTCGGGGCGGCTCCGCGG
Source organism: Nakamurella sp. (assembly GCA_052039515.1). Lineage (GTDB taxonomy): Bacteria > Actinomycetota > Actinomycetes > Mycobacteriales > Nakamurellaceae > Nakamurella. The sequence goes on from JBQGEH010000890.1 coordinate 1,202, forward strand.
TCGGCTCAGAGGTTGAAGATGCGGATGCCGCAGTTGCGGTAGGACCGCTGCCAGGGCCACATCGGCAGGAACGGACGGAGGTAGGGGATGTTGACGGCGGAGGCCAGAGCGCTGCGGCCGACCGTTCCCGCGACGAGGCCGTAACCGGCACCCCGCTCGACCGCGGTCGTCCAGCGCGACCAGCTCCATCCGTTCCCGTCGCCCAGCTGGCCGGCGGCGTCGGCGGCGCCCGCGGTCACCGCGCCGACGGCCGTGCCGGTGAGGGCACCGCTGAAGACCGCACCAGCCTCGCTCGCAATGGCGAAGCGGATCGCCAGGGCCTTCAGGCCTTTCGCGCTCGAGAGCATGGCCCGCCCCCGGATCGCCGAGGCGAGGATCTGCCCGGTGAGGCCGTTCCCGTCGGCGACGAGGTTCGCCAGCGCCGTCGTCTCCGCCGGGATGAGCTCCGCGGAGGCCGGGGCGGCCACGATCATCAGCACCCCGATGACCAACGCGCCGGCCACTGCGGACAGGACGTCGCCGAGGACGCTGTGGCCGTCCGGATCGCGGTTGTCGACCGGGTCCTGGTCGGCGTAGTCGTAGGGGTTGGCGGCGCCGCCCACCACCGGGTCCGGGGTGGTGAACCGGCCCAGGGCGGCGACGTAGGTGCGGTCGCCGTGCTGGACCAGTCCGAGGGTGTCGGCCCCCGGTGCGAGGTCGACGCCGAACGGATCGAAAAGCCGCGGGGTGCCGGTGGCCGTACCGCCGGCCGTGGTGGTGAACCACGGATCACCGTGCAGATCGGTGTACTGCCAGGAGATCCCGTCGGTCCCGGTGTGCACCGAGACGCCGCCCGGCAGGGCGATGTCGTCGGCGACCACCCGGTGTTGACCGTCCAGCTGGAGGCCGTCGGCGGTCAGCAGCACCGTGCCCGTCGGGTCGGTGCGTGCGACCACAGCCCCGAGAGCGTCCCGCTGCCACGCGACCGTGACGCCGGTCGGACCGGTGGCCGTCGTCAGCCGACCCTCGGTGTCGTAGCTCAGGCTGGTGGCACCGATGCCGACGAGGTTCCGTCCGGTCGCGTCGTCGTACCGCAGCGCGCCGACCGTCGGGTCGGTGGTGGCGGTGAGCCGACTGCCGGCGGCGTCGTAGGTGTACCGGTCGGTGACCGGCGGGCCGCCGAGGCTGCCGACCGTCTGGCTGGTGCGGTTGCCGTCGGCGTCGTAGGTGTAGGCCCAGCTGTCGTGGGTCACCGCCTGATCGGTGGTGAGAGCCGCTGCGGTGAGCCGGGAGTCGCGGTCGTAGGTGTAGGCGAAGGAAGCGGTGTGACCGGCGGTGTCCAGGCTGTCCAGCAGCACCCGCCCCGCCGGGCTGAAGGTCCGGGTGTCGGAATCGGTCTGGCCGTCGGCGGTGTGGGCCGTGATGGCACCGACCCGCTCGTCGGCATCGGTGGTGAGGTCGGTGGTGGTCCCGTTGCTGTAGGTGATCCGGGCGAGATGCCCGGCGGCGGACCAGGTCAGGGTGGCCCCGACGGTGTCCGTGCCGGACGGGCCGGTCAGCGTGACGGTGTCGTCGGCGAGGGTGCCGTCGGCATTGTCGTGGGCCTGCTCGGTCTCGACGGTGGGCGCGGAGCCGTCCGTCGGGGCGGTCGTGGTCACCGTCGTCGACGGCAGCCCGGTCGCCGGGTCGTAACTGGTCAGGGTGGTGGTGCCCCAGCCGTCGACGTGGGTGACGACGCGGCCCTGGAGGTCGACGGCGGTGATGTCGACCAGGGTGTGGGGGCCGTCGGCGTCGGTGACGCTGCTGGTGATGGCGGTCTGCAGGGGGTCGCCCCGGTAGGCCCGGTCGATGGTGAGGGTGCTGGTCGGGGTGGTGGACCCGGTCGGCGTGGTCACGACCCGGACGGGTCGTCCCGCGGCGTCGTACGTGGTGTCGGTGGTGGCCGTGGCGGTGACCGTCCGGGCCGTCCGGCCGGCGGCGTCGTAGGTGGTGGAGAGGGTGGTGACCTGGCCCTTGCCGTCCGGGGTGGGGTCCTGGACGGTCGACGGCAGCCCGGACTGCACGACGGACGACCCGGCGACCGTGGCGGTCTGGGTCCCGCCCCACGACTGTTCGGTGACCGTGTCGCCGGCCGGCGAGGTGAGGCCGGTGAGACGTCCGAAGAGGCCGTGTGCCGGGTCGATCGCCTCGTAGGTGCGGGTCGCGGTCAGCCCGGACGGGCTGGTCAGCGTGGTGGCCGTGGCGGTGCGGGCATCGCCGTCGACGGCGTGTGCGGTGAGCGACGCCGTGGTGTGGGCGTCGGTGGCGTCGACCACCGTGGTGGACGTCTGACGGCCCAGGTCGGGGTGCAGGTGGTCGGTGGGGACCGGTGTCGCGTTCCCGGCCGGGCCGGTGGTCAGGGTCAGCGCACCGGCCGCGCCGGAGGTCGGGGCGGGGACCGCGAGGTCGATGCGGACGTGGTGTTCACCCGCCGTCAGGTGCACGTCGGCGCAGCTGCCGTCCGGGCAGGCGGCGCCGTCCAGCCACAGCTGCGCCCCGGCGGGACCGGCGCTGACCGTGGTGGTCTCGTCGGCGTCCACCTGCAGCAGCCCGGTCAGCCGGGCCGACCAGGATCCCGCACCGGCCGGGGGTGTCGTCCAGTGCACTGCCAGCGCGGCGGGCAGGGTGGCGTCGCCGCCGGAGCCCGGCATCAGCGGGCCGATCTCGTCGCGGGCCGGGTCCCCGCTGAAGGTCGGATCCGCCCAGAACTGCGTCAGCAGACCGGATGTCGCCGTGGTCTTCCCGGGGGCGGTGGTGGTTTCGCCGGTCGTGGTCTGGTCGTAGCCGTAGGAGACGGTCGGGGAGCCCGGGCCGATGCCACCCACGGTCGGTCCGGCCGTGCCGGTCAGGAACCCGGTCTGCGGGTCGTAGGAGTTGGTGCTGACCGCCCCGTCGGCGGCGGTGGTGCTGAGCACGTGGTCGGTGGCCGGGTCGTAGGTCGTGGTGCTGCGGCGGCCGTCGGCATCCTGCGTCGCGGTGGGCAGGAGGGTGCTCGGGTCGAGGGTGACCCGGGACAGGAACCCCGCGGCGGGGTGCGTGCCGTCCTGGGTGATCGTCGTGGTCGCACCGTCGGCGGACCAGCTGTAGCGCCGGGTGACGGCGGGGTCGCCGGGCCGCGCCGCGGGGGCGGTGACGGTGGCCGCGTGCCCGGCGGGGTCGTAGGTCACCGTCGTGGCCACCGCGGCCGGGTCGTACCCGGGGACGGCGTCGGCGATGACGGCGGACGCCGCCGGGGAGCGCAGCACGGTGAGGCGCCCGACCGGGTCGTAGCCGAGATCGGTGACCTCGGCGTCGGTTCCGGCCTGCGCGTCGGCGACGAGGCGGCCGATCCGCGGCCCGTCGGGACCGGCGACGTACAGCACGCGCACGGTCGAACCGTCCCAGAGGGTGGCCCCGGAGAGCATGCCGGCCGGAGCGGGGACGAAACCGGTCGGCAGCGTCCCTGCGGGCGGGCCGTAGGTGAGGCGGACCTGCTGGCCGGACACCGGATCGGTCACCGCGGTCAGCAGGCCGCCGGTGCGGATCTGCCCGAAGCCGGGGGTGCCGTCGTGCGTCACCGAGGTCACCGGGGCCGATCCCGGTCCGTCGGCCGGGGTGGCGCCGAAGACCGTCGTGGTCAGGTCGGGGTCGGTGAGGGTCCAGGTGCCGTCGGACTCGTGGGCCAGTGTGGACGTCGGTGCGGCCGTGGTGCGACCGGTGCCGGTCACCGCCCGGTACTCCTGACCGGGCCCGGCCAGGAACGTCGTGGTGCTGCCGTCGGTGCCGTGCACATCGACCGCGCCGCCGGGCCGGACGACGAGATCGGTCCACGGGGAGTCGGTTCCGGCGGAGACCGTCCACCCGCTGGGTAGACCGGGGGATGTCGGCCCGGTGGGATCGAAATCCATCGTCAGCCCGACACTCCCGGCGGCCGAGGTCACCGTCTGCGAGGTCCACCGCGTCGAGACCACGCCGGTGCCCAGCGCGACGGCCACCCCGGCCGTGGCGTCCATCGGCTGGACGGCGGTCCGTCGGGTGTCGACGACGAAGGTGAACGGCCCGGCGGTGGTGCCGTCCGGGGCCCGGACCGTCCACTGGTAGGCCCGTCCGTCGGTCAGCTTCCCGGCCGGCACGGTCACCGCGGCACCACCGGAGAGGGTGAAGGCGCCGACCGGAGCGCCGGTGGCGACGTCGGAGACGGTGTAGACCGACTCGCCGGGGCCGGCGTTCCCGCTCCGCAGGACCGGGGTGGTCGAGGTGGCCAGACCGGTCGTCTCGGTGACCACGGCCCCGGGGTGAGCGGGGACACGGGGGCCGCCGCCGTCACCGGCCGCGCCGACCCACGGCAGGGCGGCCGGGTCACCGGCGGTACCGGAGGACAGTCCGCCGGCGGTCGGTGCGGGATCCGTGTCCGGCGCCGCCGCCCACGACACCTGTTGACACAGCAGCGATGTGACCACCACCAGGGTCAACCATCGCGCCGACCACCACACCCGGCCCCACACACCCATCGTCGACTCCCCGGTCCCGTCGGACCGGAGTGGGCCGACCGG
>JBQGEH010000891.1:0-3193 GCA_052039515.1 Nakamurella sp.
CGGCACGATGAACCCCGCCCAGGCCCGGGGTGCCGCCGCCCGCATCGGTTACCGCCTCGACCCCGGGCAGGCGATCGCCCGCACCCGGCGCGCTGTCGCCGACCGACGCGTCACGCTGCGGCCCGCGCCCGACACGATGACCTACCTGACCGCCCTGCTGCCGGTCGCCGACGGTGTCGCCGCCTACGCCGCCCTCACCCGACACGCCACCACCGCCACCGCGTCCGGTGACCGGCGGGGTCGCGGCGCCCTGATGGCCGACACCCTGGTCGCCCGTCTCCTCCAGCCCGAGACCCCCTCCACCGCAACCGCTTCTGACGAGGACGGGCTCCCCACGCTGCCGTCCGGCGTCGGTGTGGAGATCCAGCTGCTGATGACCGACCGCACCCTCTTCGACGGCGACGCCGAGCCGGCCGTGCTCACCGGATTCGGTGCGGTCCCCGCCCCGCTGGCGCGGCACCTGGTCCGCACGGCCGACGCCCGCACCCGGGTCTGGATCCGGCGGCTCTACACCGACCCGGCCACCGACCTCCCGATCGGCGGCGACCCACGCCGCCGGTTCTTCGCACCCACCGCCCGCCGGCTGCTCGCCGCCCGGGACCAGACCTGCCGCACGCCGTGGTGCGGCGCCCCCATCCAGCATGCCGACCACACCGTGCCCCACGCCGCGGGCGGCAGCACCGAGCTGGCCAACGGCTCCGGCCGCTGCACCGCGTGCAACCAGATCAAGGAACTGCCCGGCTGGACCGCCGCCACCGCTGCCGACGGCGAGATCGTCACCACGACACCGACCGGCCACCGCTACCGCAGTCGCCCACCGGCGCCGCCCGTCTCATCGCCCTGGCCGGAACCCGGACCACACCGGACACACAGCACATCCACCCGGAAGTCGGACGCGTCATCACCGCGTGGCCGCCCACTGTTCACCCGGCGGACACGTCGTCACCCCTCGGTCGCGGGCCCGCCTTCGTAGCGTGGCCGACGTCCTTCTCCCGCGCACCGCCCGCCGCGTTCGTGCGCGCCGCCGCAAGACCCTGGAGTCCCCGTGACCCTCGACCGTCGTCTACCCCTGCTCATGGCCGGCCACACCGTCGGCAAGCGCAGCGCCGTCACCTGTGCACTCAAGTGCGACAACGCCTGCGCGCACCCGGCTCCCAACGTCAGTGACAACCCGACGTTCCGTGACATCGCCGGCGCGGCCCTGAGCCGCCGGACGATGCTGAAGGGTGCGGCCGCCGGCGCGGCGGTCGTGTTGCTCGGCGGCGCACTGACCGACGCCGCGCCGAGCGCCTCGGCCGCGCCGGTCGTCGACCCGGAGGCCCCGGTCGTCCCCGGCTTCGGTGGCCAGGGCCGCCCCCGCGGCCTGTACTGGAACCCGATCGACCCGGTCCCCGCCGAGGTCGACGCACTCACCGTCCCGGACGGCTACGACTGGAGCACCATCCTGCGCTGGGGTGACCCGCTCTTCGACAAGGCCGAGGTCTTCGACGTGGAGAACCAGTCCGCCGAGCGGCAGGCCCGCCAGTTCGGTTACAACAACGACTATCTCGACATCATCTACATCCCCGGCACCAACGGCCGGCAGGCGCTGCTGGTGTGCAACCACGAGTACGTCAACCCCGCGATCATGTTCCCCGACGCCATCGACGTCGAGACGCGCAAGGCGATCGCGCAGCAGGCCCACGGCATGTCCGTGGTGCACCTGAGCCGCGCCGGACGCACCCAGCCGTGGACCTACACCGTCGGCAGCCGCTACAACCGCCGCATCACCGCCACCACCCCGTTCACCCTGACCGGCGCTGCCGCCGGCACCGCCGCGGTGCAGACCGGTGCCGACCCGGCCGGGCGCACCGTGCTCGGCACGCTGGGCAACTGCTCGGGCGGCACCACCCCGTGGGGCACCGTGCTGTCCGGTGAGGAGAACTTCAACGGCTACTTCCGGGCGAGCGGCACCGCCACCGGCGAGGCCCGCTACGGCCTGGCCGACAAGGACACCGCCAACGGCTGGGAGACCATCGACCCGCGCTTCGACGCCCGCAGCCCGGAAACCGTCAACGAGCCGAACCGCTTCGGCTGGATCGTCGAGATCGACCCCTTCGACCCGACCTCCACCCCGGTCAAGCACACCGCGCTGGGCCGCCTCAAGCACGAGGGCGCCAACGTCATCGTCGGCAAGAGCCGCCACGTCGCCGCCTACATGGGCGACGACGAGCGCTTCGACTACCTCTACAAGTTCGTCTCCGCCGAGAAGATGAAGGGCGGCTGGCGCAACGGGGTCAACTCGTCCCAGACCGTCGGCAGCAAGGAGCGGGCGTTCAACAAGACCCTGCTGGAGCGCGGCAGCCTCTACGTCGCCCGCTTCAGCGGAGACTCCCCCGCCGCCGAGATCGACGGCAGTGGAGCGCTTCCCGCCGACGGAGCGTTCGACGGGCGCGGCGAGTGGCTGCCCATCGTCATCGACGGCGTCTCCCAGGTGCCCGGCTTCACCACCGAGCAGGCCCTGATCGACACCCGGCTCGCCGCCGACGCTCTCGGTGCCACCAAGATGGACCGCTGCGAGGACGTCCAGCCCGATCTTCGCACCGGCCGCGTCTACGTCGCGTGCACCAACAACAAGGACCGCGGCGTGAAGGCCGGCGCCGAGGGCGCCACCGAGGTGAACCCCCGCAACGGCAACAAGGACGGCCACATCGTCGAGATCACCGAGGACCGGGGCGACGTCCGGTCGACCACCTTCCGCTGGTCGCTGCTGCTGGTCTGCGGCGACCCCTCGGTCAACGCCGCCACCTACTTCGCGGGCTACCCGAAGGACAAGGTGTCGCCGATCTGCTGCCCCGACAACCTGGCCTTCGACCACTGGGGCAACCTGTGGATCGCCACCGACGGCGCCCCCAGCAGCATCGGCAAGAGCGACGGGCTGTTCAAGGTCCCGCTGCGCGGCCCGGAGCGCGGCCACGTCAAGCAGTTCCTGGCGGTCCCGCGGGAGGCCGAGACCTGCGGCCCGGTGATCCACGACCAGGACAACCTGGTCTTCGTCGCCGTGCAGCACCCCGGCGAGGAGGGCACCTTCGCCGAGCAGCGCTCCTACTTCCCCGACTACGTTCCCGAGGGCGCCACCCCGCCCGCCGGGGCGTGGCGCGGACCGCGGCCCCCCGTGGTCCAGGTGTTCGCCACCCGCTGACCGTCGCCGGGC
>JBQGEH010000892.1:0-4111 GCA_052039515.1 Nakamurella sp.
CGGAGGGCGGTACGTGAGGGGCATCCTGATCGCCGCGATCGTCGGTCTCGCGGTCGCCATCCTGCTGACGCCGTACCTGATCAAGGTGTTCTCCCGGCAGGGCTTCGGCCAGGAGATCCGCGAGGACGGCCCGCAGACCCACCAGAAGAAGCGCGGCACCCCGACCATGGGCGGGGCCGCGATCCTGATCGCGATGTGGGTCGGCTACCTGGTCGCCAAGCTGGTCAGCACCGACGGCGGCGGCCCCACCGCGTCCGGTCTGCTGCTGCTGTACCTGACCACCGGGATGGGCCTGGTCGGCTTCCTGGACGACTTCGTCAAGATCCGCCAGCAACGCAACCTGGGCCTGAACAAGCGGATGAAGTTCGCCGGGCAGACGTTCGTGGCGGTGTCGTTCGGCATCCTCGTCTTCCAGTTCCCCAACGCCGGTGGCCTGACCCCGGGGTCGACGTTGGTGTCCTACGTCCGTGACCTGCCGTGGCTGAACCTCGGCATCATCGGCGGCGTCATCTTCGTGGTGCTGCTGATCGCCGCCTGGTCGAACGCGGTGAACTTCACCGACGGCCTGGACGGCCTCGCCGCCGGCTCCTCGGTGATGGTGCTGGGCAGCTACGTGGCGATCTGTTTCTTCCAGTTCCGCAACGCCTGCGGACCGGGGCTCAGTGCCGCCGCCGCGCAGGGCTGCTACGAGGTCCGCGACCCGATCGACATCGCCATCGTCGCCGCGGCCGCGGTCGGCGGTTGCATCGGCTTCCTGTGGTGGAACGCCCACCCGGCCCGGATCATGATGGGCGACACCGGCTCGCTGGCCATCGGCGGTCTCATCGCCGGGCTGTCGGTGCTCACCCGCACCGAGATGCTGCTGGTCGTCATCGCCGGGCTGTTCGTGGTCGAGATGATCTCGGTGGTCATTCAGATCGGGGTGTTCAAGGTGCGCCGGGTGCGGATCTTCCGGATGGCGCCGTTCCACCACCACTTCGAGATGAGCGGCTGGGCCGAGACGACCGTGATGGTCCGGTTCTGGCTGCTCGCCGCGATGAGCGCGGCGCTCGGGGTGGGCCTGTTCTACGCCGACTGGCTGTCGCTCACCGGTGGGTAGGCACAGCGCGGTCGAACCGCCTCATGACCCTGCGGCGGAGCCGCCTCATGTCGCGGCGGTCGAACCGCCCCAGGACGCAGCGGTCGAATCGCCCGAGCCGGTCCGCCCGTTCACGCTGACCGGACGTTCGGTGGTGGTCGCCGGTGCCGGCACCACCGGGCTGTCCGCGGCGCGTTACCTGGTCGGTCAGGGCGCGCAGGTCGTGGTGGCCGACGACCGGGCCGACCGGGCCACCGCCGACGGCTGGGCGGTGCCCGTCCCGGTGGTCGCGGGCATGACGGAGCCGCCGCCCGGCACCGACCTGATCGTCACCTCGCCGGGCTGGCGTCCCGAGACCCCGCTGTTCGCCGCGGCGGCCGCCGCCGGCATCCCCGTCATCGGTGACGTCGAGCTCGCCTGGTGGGCCGAGCTCACTCCGGAGCCCGTCCTGCCGGTGGATCTGCGCACCGCACCCGGCGACCTGCGGGAGCCGCCGCGCCCGGCCCGCCGGCCCTGGCTCGCGGTCACCGGCACCAACGGCAAGACCACCACCATCGGCATGGTCGAGGCGATCCTGCAGGCGGCCGGCCACCACGCGGTCGCGTCGGGCAACATCGGCCTGGGCGTGCTGGACGTGGTCACCGCCGAGCCGCGGCACGACGTCATCGCCGTCGAGCTGTCCAGCTTCCAGCTGCACTACGCACCGACCGTGCGGCCGACCGCCGGGGTGGTGCTCAACGTCGCCGAGGACCATCTGGACTGGCACGGGTCGATGGACGCCTACGCCGCCGACAAGGCCCGGGCGCTGACCGGCGACGTCGCGGTCGCGGTGGTCGACGACGCCAACGCCGCCGCGCTGCTGGCCTCCTCGCCCGCCGGCACCCGGGTCGGGGTGACCGCCGGGGAGCCGGCCGCCGGGCAGCTCGGCGTCCGGGACGGGGTGCTGGTGGACCTCGCCTTCGGGGCGGGGGCGCTGCTGCCCGCCGCCGACGTCCGGCCGCCCGGCGTGCACAACGTCACCAACGCGCTGGCCGCCGCCGCGCTCACGCTGGCCATCGGGGTGCCGGGGGAGCGGGTCGCCGCCGGTCTGCGGGCCTACCAGCCGGGCGGGCACCGCAACGCGCTGGTCGCCGAGGTCGACGGCGTCCGCTGGGTCGACGACTCCAAGGCCACCAACCCGCACGCGGCGTTCGCCTCGCTGATGGCCTACGACAGCGTCGTGTGGGTCGCCGGCGGACAGCTCAAGGGGGCGGCGGTGGACGAACTCGTGGCCGCGGTGGCCGGGCGGCTGCGCGGCGCAGTGGTCATCGGCGTGGACCGGGAACCGATCGCGGCGGCACTGCAGCGACACGCGCCGGACGTCCCGCGGTTGGTCCTCGACGACACCGACGATGGAGTGATGACGACCGTGGTGACCGCGGCGGCCCGGATGGCCGCACCCGGAGACGTGGTGCTGCTGGCTCCGGCCGCGGCGTCGCTGGACATGTTCCCGTCCTACGCGGCCCGCGGCGCGGCCTTCGCCGCCGCGGTCGCCGCGCTCGCCGGGACGGCGGGCGCGTGAGCGCTCCGGCCGTCCCGACCGAGAAGCCCACCCGGACCCGCAGCGGGCTCCCGGCCACCATCGTCGCCCTGTACCACCGGGCCCGCCGGCACACCCGGGACTGGCTCGACCGGCCGATGACGTCGTTCCATCTGCTGCTCGCGGTGTTCCTGCTGCTGCTGGGCGTGGGCCTGTTGATGGTGCTGTCCTCGTCGTCGGTGGTGTCCTACAACCGCAGCCTCAAGGACACCGCGGTCGGCGACTCGTTCGGCACGTTCAAGCGGCAGCTGCTCTTCGCCGGGGTCGGTCTGGTCGCCTTCTACGCCGCGATGCGGGTGAAGCTCAGCTGGCTGCGGGCGGTGTCGACCGGCGCGATGATCGGCAGCATCCTGCTGCTGGTCGTGGTGCTCGGGATGGGCAAGATCAACGGCGCCCGCAGCTGGATCTACGTCGGCCCGATCGGCTTCCAGCCCAGCGAGATCGCCAAGTTCACGCTGGTCATCTGGGGTGCCCATGTGCTCGCCTCCCGGCGGGCCAACCTGGGGTCGATGAAGGACCTGCTCATCCCGGTGCTGCCGGTGGCCGGCGTGATGGCGGCGCTGATCGTCATCGAACCCGACCTCGGGCAGACCGCCGCGTTGCTGGTCATCCTGCTGGCGCTGTACTTCTTCACCGGCGCCTCGCTGAAGCTGTTCGCCGGGCTGATCACCGTCGGCGTCCTGGGAATCGCGACGCTCGCGGTGGTCGAGCCGTACCGGCTCAAGCGGGTGATCAGCTTCCTCAACCCGGAGGCCGACCCCCGCGGCTCCGGACTGCAGTTGCTGCAGGGCCTGTACGGGATGGCCGACGGCGGGTGGTTCGGTGTGGGGCTCGGGCAGTCCCGCGCGAAGTGGTCCTACCTGCCGCACGCCGAGTCCGACTTCATCTTCGCGATCATCGGCGAGGAGCTCGGCTTCATCGGGGCGGCCCTGGTGGTCGGGCTGTACGTGACGCTGGCCCTGGTGGGCCTGCGGATCGCCCGCCGCAACGTCGACCCGTTCATCAAGCTGGTCGCCGCGACCGCCACCGCCTGGCTGGTCGGGCAGGCCGCGATCAACATCTTCTACGTCATCGGGCTGCTCCCGGTCACCGGTCTCACGCTGCCGATGATCTCGGCCGGCGGCACGTCCCTGGTCATCACCATGGCGATCTTCGGGCTGCTGGCGAACTTCGCCCGCCGGGAGCCGCAGGCGATGGCGGCGCTGCAGCACAACGGCCCCGGGATCGTCTCGCGCTTCTTCGGCATCGGGGTGCCCGCCGTCGGCGGCGACACGGAGAAGGTGCCGGTCAGTCCGGCCCGGGCCGCCAAGCAGGCCGCGCGGGACGAGCGCCGGGCGACCCGGCGTGCCGCCCGGGCCACCAGCGCCGAGAGCACCGCACCCTCCGCGCACCGCGAGCCCGCCGGACGGCCGTCCGCCGACCGGCCCGCCCCCGGACGGCGGGACGCCCGGCCG
>JBQGEH010000893.1:0-1770 GCA_052039515.1 Nakamurella sp.
CTCTTCGCGGGCCTTGGCCGCGTCCGATCCGGGGGTCGGCATCTCGCGGATGACGACGAACTGCTGGACCATCGTCCACAGGTTGCTGACGAACCAGTAGATGACGACACCGAGCGGGAAGAACACACCCGAGAAGATGAAGGCCAGCGGAAGGATGTAGAGCATCACCTTCTGCATCTGGTACGCCTGGCCGGTCTTCGCCTCGGGGGAGAGGTTCTTCGAGATGATCTGCAGCTGCGTGAAGAACTGCGACGCGATCATCAGCACCACCAGCGTGAGCAGGATCGCCACGGTGACCTGGCCGTCGGGCTGGCTCCACGCCGTCACGAGGTTCACGTGCATGGATGCCACGTCGAACAGACGCGCGTCGTAGAACTCGGTCGTGAGCTCGGGGGTGAGCAGACCCACACCACCGACGCCGCTCGCGGCGTGCTTCGACACGTCGTTCAGCACGCGGAACAGGGCGAAGAAGATCGGCATCTGCACCAAGAGCGGGAGGCAGCTCGAGACCGGTGTCGTGCCGTGCTTCTTGTACAACGCCATGGTCTCGCGGCTCATCGCCTCGCGAGACAGCTGGTCGCGCTTGCCCTTGTACTTCTCCTGCACCTTGCGCAGTTCCGGAGCGATCTCCATCATCTTGCGCTGGCTCTTGATCTGCTTCACGAAGAGCGGGATCAGGGCGGCACGCACGATGAGCACGAGACCCACGATCGAGAGCACCCAGGTGAGGCCCGCGGCCGGCGCCATACCCAACGCCGTGAACAGCGCGTGCCAGCCCACCAGCACGAGCTCGACCATCCATTTCAACGGCCAGAGGATGGTCCCAATGAGATCGAATTGCACGATCAGTCCTTCCGGGAGGGCACGACGAATCCGTGCGGAGTGAGTTCGTGACGGAAGGCGCGGTGAGGACGGACATCGTCGATGCCTCCCTGAGCCCAGGGATGACAGCGTGCGAGGCGGGCCGCGGTCAGCGCGACACCCTTGACGAGTCCGTGCTGCTGCACGGCGCCTACCGAGTAGGCAGAACAGGACGGGTAGTACTTGCAGACGTCGCCATAGACGTGCGAGATCGTCGCGCGATACGCGTGCAACAGGGCCAGTCCCGCGTTCCGGGGGAGGAGCGGGATGGATGCCACCACCGCGGACAGCTCGAAGTGGGCGGTCCCGGTGGACGAGGTGGGGAGGGTCGAGGCGCTCATACGAAGGCCTTCCGCTGCAAGCAACGAAGGACGTCGGACCGGAGCGACGCGTAGTCGGCGGTCGCTGAAGAAGGGAGAGCCCGGATCACGACCGAGGCGCCCCCGCGGACAGACGGGAGCGCCTCGGCGCACACCGCCTTCAGGCGGCGGCGGACGGTGTTGCGGGTGACCGCGGATCCGACCTGCTTGCTCACGATGAAACCGAAACGGGCGGGGCCGTCTTCGTCCACGCTGCCGACGTACGTCACGGCATGGGTTCCGGCGCACCGAGTGCCCCGGCGGACAGTGGCTTTATAGTCCGATCCGCGGGTGAGTCGGTTCGGCTTCGCGAGCACTAGGTGGGTCAGGCCGAGAGTTCGGTGCGGCCCTTGGCACGACGGGCCGCGAGGATGCCGCGGCCAGCGCGCGTGCGCATGCGGGCGCGGAAGCCGTGCTTCTTGGCGCGGCGACGGTTGTTGGGCTGGAAGGTGCGCTTGCTCATGGGTCACTCCGGAGGTGGTGTCGCCCGATGCTCTTCTGCCGGGGACGTGGGTCGGGACTGCCGTATAGGCATAAGTCAACCGACTAA
>JBQGEH010000894.1:0-7888 GCA_052039515.1 Nakamurella sp.
CCGTCCACCTCGACCTCCAGCCGGGTGTCCTCCGGCCCGGGGACGGCGGCGGCGACGGTGCCGGTGAGTGAGCCGTCCGGATCGACCCGCAGGGCGGCCGGGCGCAACGCGATGGCCGCCCCGGCGGGCGGTGGGGTCGGCAGCAGCGACGCGACGCGGGCGGCGGCCTCGTCGCTGAGCACCGTCGGATAGCCCACGAAGCCGGCCAGCCAGGCGTCGGCCGGGTGGTCCCAGACCTGGCGCGGGGTGCCGTGCTGACGGATCCGGCCGTCCCGCATCACCGCGACCCGGTCGGCGATCGCGAACGCCTCGTCCTGGTCGTGGGTGACGAACACCGTCGGGGTGCCGGTCTCGCGCAGGATTCGCCGCAGGTCGACCAGCAGGGACTCCCGCAGCGCGGCGTCCAGCGCCGCGAGCGGCTCGTCCAGCAGCAGCAGCCGGGGCCGCGGCGCGAGCGCCCGGGCCAGCGCCACCCGCTGCGCCTGCCCGCCGGACAGCGTCCCGACCCGGCGGTCGTCGTAGCCGGGCAGTCCGACCAGGTCGAGCAGCTCGGTGACCCGCCGCCGGGTCTCGGCGCGGCCGGCTCCGGCCATCCGCAGCCCGTAGCCGATGTTGCCGCCGACGGTGCGGTGCCCGAACAGCACCCCGTCCTGGAACATCAGCCCGAAGCGGCGGCGGAACACCGGCACGGTGGCGAGGTCGGTGCCGTCCAGGGTGATGCGGCCGGTGGTGAGCGGTTCGAGGCCGGCGATCGCGCGCAGCAGGGTGGACTTGCCGCAGCCGGACGGCGCGAGCAGCGCGAGCGTCTCGGTCCCGACGTCCAGCGTGACCCCGTCGACCGCGGTCACCGTGCCGTAGCGGACGGTCGCGTCCTCCAGGCGCAGCAGCGCGCTCACCCGAACACCCCGATCCCCGCGCCGCGGTCGCGACGCCCGAGCCGGTCGACGGCCAGCACGCAGCCGGCGCACAGCACGGCCAGCACCACTCCCCCGGCGAAGGCCATCCCGGCGTTGCCCGCGCCCGGTCGGGAGATCAGCCGGCCGATGACCACCGGCAGGGTGGCGTCGTCCGGGCGGGCCAGGAAGCTGGTGGCCCCGAACTCGCCCAGCGCGACCGCGAAGGCGAACGCCGACGCCCCGGCCAGGGCCCGGCCCATGATCGGCAGGTCGACCGTCCACCACACCCGCGCCGGGCTCGCGCCGAGCACCGCGGCAGCCTGCCGCAGCCGGTCGTCGGCGCCGCGCAGCGCCGGCAGGATCAGCCGCACCCCCAACGGCGGCGCCACCCGCGCCTGGGCGATCGGGATCAGCCACGGCGAGTTCCGGAAGTCCAGCGGCGGGGTGTCCAGCGCGATGAGGAACCCGAAGCCGACGGTGGCCGCGCTGACCCCCAGCGGGAGCATGAAGGTGGCGTCCAGTACCGCGATCAACCGGCGCGGCAGCCGCTCCCGGGGCCGCCGGGCCAGCACCACCGACAGCAGCACGCCGACGGTGACGCTCAGCACGGTGGCCAGCAGCGCCGCGCGCAGCGAGTTGCCCAGCGCCTGCCAGCCGGTGACCAGGAACAGCCGCCCGTCACCGCTGCCGGCCAGCGCGGTGTAGTTGCCGAGACCCCAGCCGGTCGGGGTCTGCAGGGAGCGGACGACCAGGGTCAGCACCGGCGCGGCCAGCAGCACCCCGACGGCGACGGTGACGACGGCCGCGGGCAGGTCGCCGCGGCGCAACGGCTGCCGGGTGTCGGCCTCGGAGCGCGTCCGCAGGGTGGTCTCGGTGCGCCGCCGCAGCCGGCCGGCGACCACCAGCACCGCGGTGACCAGCGCGATCTGCAACACCGAGAGGACGCTGGCGGTGGGCAGGTCGAGGATCTCGGTGGTCTGCCGGTAGATCTCGGTCTCCAGGGTGGACAGCCGGGCGTTGCCGAGGATCTGCACGATGCCGAAGCTGGTCGCGCAGAACAGGAACACCAGCACCCCGGCGGCGGCGATCGACGGGCCCAGTGCCGGTGCGGTGACGGTGGCGAACACCCGCAGCGGACCGGCGCCGAGCGAGCGGGCGGCGTCCTCGGGTCGGCGGTCCAGCGACGCCCAGGTCGCGCCGACGGTACGGACCACGACGGCGTAGTTGAGAAAGACGTGCGCGGCCAGGATGGTGACGACGCTGCCGTCCAGCCCCCATCCACCGAGCGGTCCGCCGTCGGCGGTGAGGCTGCGGAACGCGAGACCGACGACCACGGTGGGCAGCACGAACGGGACGGTGACCAGCGCCCGCAGCACCCCCTGCCCGCGGAAGCGGCAGCGGTACAGCAGGTACGCGCCGGGCAGTCCGACGACGATCGCGAGCCCGGCGGAGGCGGCGGCCTGCCAGACGGTGAAGACGAGGATGCGGCGGAAGCGGGGCCGGCCCAGCACCTCGGCGAAGCCGCTGAGGTCCAGGCCGCCGGCGGCGGTGAAGCCACGGCCGACCAGTGTCAGCACCGGATAGAAGAAGAACGCCGCCGACGCGAGCAGCGGGAGTGCGCCGGCCAGGATCAGCCCGATCCGCCGGGCCCGCGCCGCTGCCAGGTCGTGCGACGACCCCACCGGCGGCGCGGAGGCCGCCGGCGGGGCCGGTCGCAGCAGGGTCACGGGCGCGGTCAGCCCTCGACCAGGTCGGACCAGTCCTGCAGCCAGGTGTCGCGGTGGGCGGCGATGGTCGCCGGGTCGACGGTCACCGGGTCGGTGGCGACGGTGGCGTACTTCGCCCAGTCGGCGGGCAGCTCGGTGCCCTTGTCGACCGGGTAGACGTACATGCTCTCCGGCAGCCCGGCCTGGAACTCCGGCGACAGCATCCAGTCGACGACCTTCTCGGCGGCGGCCGGGTTCTTCGCACCCTGGAGCACGCCGACGTACTCGACCTGGCGGAAGCAGGTGTCCAGCAGCGTCCCGGTCGGGGCCTCGGTCATGCCCTCCTTGACCTCCGACGGCGGCGACGAGGCGTAGGACACGACCAGCGGGCGGTCGCCCTTGCCGTCGGACCCGGAGAAGTCGACGTAGTAGGCGCTGTTCCAGTCGGAGACGACCTTGACGCCGTTGGCCTGGAGCTTGGTCCAGTAGTCCTGCCAGCCGTCCTCACCGGCGTGCCCGATGGTGCCGAGCAGGAACGCGAGACCGGTGCTGGAGGTGGTCGGCGACGGCGTGACCAGCAGGTCCTTGTACTCGGGCTTGAGCAGGTCGTCGAAGGTGGCGGGCTCGGCCAGCCCCTTCTCGGTGAACCAGGTGTGGTCGACGTTGACGCAGACGTCGCCGAAGTCGACCGCGGTGAGGCTGTTCGCGTCGTCGAAGGCGTAGTCGGACGAGCCGTTCGCGGCTTCGGGCGAGGCGTACGGGGCGAAGACGCCCTCGTCGACGGCGCGGGAGGCGAAGGTGTTGTCGATGCCGTAGGAGACGTCGCCGAGCGGGTTGTCCTTGGTCAGGATGAGCTGGTTGGCGAGCGCGTCCTCGCTGAGCAGGGTGACCGTGATGCCGCTGGACTGCTCGAAGTCCGACAGCACGGCCGGGTCGACGTTGAAGCTGTCGTGGGTGACCAGGGTGACGGTGCCGCCGGCGGCGCTGTCGCTGCTCTCGGCGCTGGTGGTGGCGCTCGAGGTGCTCGTGGTCGAGGTGCTGGTGCTGGTGCTGCCGGTGGACCCGGAGCCGCAGGCGGCCAGGGTGAGGGCGGCGGCGACCATCAGTGCGGTCCGGAGGGGACGGCGGGTCATGATGTGCTCCGATCGACAGAGGTCGGTAGCACGGGTGAACTGCTCAGAGATGTCGACGTCCCTGCGCCGGCATGATCCGGATCAGGTTCGACGGTCAGCGACTCCGTGTCGCTCTCTCAGCCCGGCGCACCGGACTCCCGTGTCGCCGACCACTCTAACGTGTCCGGGCGTCACCGCGGCGCGGTCGTTCTCACGCCCGCGGACCACCCGGTGAACCCGTCCGGGCTGCGATGATGGCCGTCATGGGGACACGGGTGGGGACCAGGTCGGCGGTGCCGGCCACCGTCCTCGGAGTGGTGGGCGCCCTGCTCATCGTGGCCGGGTCGACGTCCGTGGGCTGGATCGGCCCCGGGTCGACCGTGCGCGAGTGGCCGATCATCGACTGGCCGCGGGGCACCGACGACCGGCAGAACTGGGCGTCCTTCGTCGTCGTCCTCGGCGGGCTGCTGCTGATCGGCGCCTGGCTGCGGGTCGGGGCGCTCGCCCGGGCCGCCGGTCGGGCCGGGGTGCGGACCGTGGTCACGGCGGCGATCGCGTGGGCGGTGCCGCTCATCGCATCGGTGCCGCTGTACTCCCGCGACCTGTTCGCCTACGTCGGCCAGGGCCGGCTGCTGCTCAACGACATCAACCCCTACGTCAGCGGGATCGCCGCCGAGGGCGGCTGGTACGCGATCGGCGTCGATCCCCGGTGGGCCAACACCCGCACCCCGTACGGGCCGGTGTTCCTCTACATCGAGAAGCTCGTGGTCGGGGCGTCCGGGGAGTCGCCGGTGGTGGCGGTGGCGATCTTCCGGCTGCTCGCCGTCGCCGCGGTCGTCGCGATGGCCTGGTACGCCTACCGCATCGCGCTGGTCCGGGGCATCGACCCGGTGCTGGTGCTGTGGATCGTCGCCGCGTCGCCGGTGACGCTGTTCAACTTCGTCGTCGGCGGCCACAACGACGCCCTGATGCTCGCGCTGCTGGTGGCGGCGGTCTACTACGCGCTGCAACGGCACCCGGTGCTGGCGGTGGTGCTGGTGACGCTGGCCATCGGGGTGAAGCCGATCGCGATCATCGCGTTGCCCGTCATCGGCATCATCTGGGCCGGTCCGGAGCGGACGCTGAAGACCACCATCCGGTACTGGGCGATCTCGGCGGGTGTCGCGGTGGCGCTGCTCGGCGTCATCGGGGTGGCCATCGACGTCGGTTTCGGGTGGGTGGGGGCGCTCGCGACCCCCGGATCGGTCGCGCACTGGTACGCCCCGGTGAACTGGATCGCGTCGTTCAGCGGCTGGGTGGTGCGGCTCGTCGGGCTGGACGGCGACCTGGTGAAGTCGGTGGTCAAGGCCGTCTTCCTCGCGATCATGGCGGTCATCGTCGCCTGGACGATGCTGACCATGCGGCGGCTGGACCCGCTGCTGCGGCTGGCCATCGCGTTCGCCGCCGCCGTCGTGCTGTCGCCGTTCATCCACCCCTGGTACGCGGCATGGGTCATCGTGTTGTTCGCCATCGCCGGGGTGCGGCGGGGGCCGCAGACCTGGGGGCTGGTCGCGGCGTCGGTGTTCTTCGCCTGGGTGAGCGTGGCCGAGACCATGGACGCGCCCCGCGACTACGAGGGCGGCGGATGGGCCATCGCGGTGCGGACCGTGATGTGCTTCGTCGGTCTGGTGGCACTGGCGGCCTACACCTGCCGGGTGGAGGGCATCGACGTGCGCACACTGCCCGCCCTCGCGCAGCGGTGGTGGGCGCGGCGGCCCTTCTCCCGGCTCCGCGCCGGTCGGCGCTGACCGCTGGCCCGCTCGGGCGGGCCGGGTGATACTGCACCGCATGTTGCTGCGCCGCGAGCTGCCCGCCGACCACGACGCCGTCCGGGCGGTGCACGCCGTGGCCTTCCAGGCCAGCGCCGAGGGGGTCGTGGTCGAGGCCGTGCTGATGGACCAGCTGCGGGCGGACGACGCCGTGATCGCCGCGTTGTCGCTGGTGGCGGAGCTGGACGGGGAGATCGTCGGGCACGTGCTGTGCAGCCGCGGCACCGTCGGTGGGGTGCCGTGCGCGGGTCTCGGGCCGATCGGGGTGCGGCCCGGTATGCAGGGGCGCGGCATCGGGGCGGCGCTGATGCACGCGGTGTTGGGCGCGGCCGACGCCACCGGCGAGCCGCTGGTGGGGCTGCTGGGTGAGCCGGCGTTCTACGGCCGGTTCGGGTTCGTGGCGTCGTCGTCGGTGGGGGTCACCGCGCCGGACGAGGGCTGGGGCGACTACTTCCAGGTGCGGACGCTGACCGCCTGGGATCCGTCGATGGCCGGGCCGTTCCGGTACGCGACGGCGTTCGACGCACTCTGACGGGGTGTCCGATTCGTCCGGACGGCGGTGGTGTCCCGGCGGCGACGGGCGGACCATGAGGGACGTTCGGAGGAGGTGTCGTCATGACCTACGACGTACGGTTCCGGGTTCCGATGCCGATCGAGGCGTACGACGCGATGCACGGCGTCGTGAAGGAGATCGCCGGCCACGACGCCGGCATGCTCGCCCACCTGGCCTGGGAGACCGGCGAAGGCTTCGAGATCCTCGAGGTGTGGGAGACCCGCGAGGCCTACGAACGCTTCGTCGCCGCGGTGTGGCCGCAGGTGGTGCAGCGGCTCGGCCTGGGTGAGACGCCCGCGCCCGAGGGCGAGCAGTTCACGCTGCGCGGGCTGGTGCTGCCGGGGGTGCGGCCGGTCCTGGTGTGAGGCTGCGGGCGGGTCGAAAACCGCGGGACGCGGCGGCGGGCTGCGTGCGACCGTCACTTCATGACGTTCCCGATGCCCGCCGTGATCGGCGGAGACCGCTCGTTGCCCGCCGGGTACCGGCATCCGCACGCCTCGGAGGAGGCCCGCGCACTGGCCGAGCAGGGCCTGATCCTGCGTGCCCAGGTCGGGTCCGGGGTGCACGGCACGTCGATCAGCGGCCAGGACGACCGCGACGAGATGGGCATCTGCCTGGAGCCGCCGTCGTTCGTGACCGGGGTGGCCCGGGTGCCGCGCGGGATCGCGGCCGCGTCGACGGTCGCCTTCGAGCAGTTCCAGCGGCACACGGTGTGGGACCGGCCCGGTGGGCTCGCCAACCGGTCCGGTGCGGGTGACCTGGACGTCGTCGTGTACGCGGCGCGCAAGTGGGCGCGGCTGGCGCTGGCCGGCAACCCGACCGTGCTGCTGGTGCTCTTCGTGCCGGACGAGGAGGTGGTGTTCCGCAACGAGGCCGGTGCGGAGCTGGTCGCGAACGCGCACCGTTTCGTGTCCCGGGCGGCGGCCGACCGCTTCCTCGGCTACCTGCGGTCGCAGCGGGACGCCATGACGGGCCGGACCGGTGCGCACACCAACCGTCCGGAGCTGGTCGCCGCGCACGGTTACGACACCACGTTCGCCTGCACGCGCTGCGGCTGGGGGTGCCGGGTGTGGAGCTGCTGCGCACCGGGCGCATCTCCCTGCCGGTGCCGGAGCCGGACCTGTCGTACCTGCGGGCGATCCGGCGCGGCGAGGTGCCGCTCGCCGAGGTGGTCGCGGCGATCGACCGGGCCGAGCGGGAGCTGCTGGTGCTGCGGGAGTCCGCGGCCGTGCCGGACGAGCCCGACCGGGCGTGGGTGGACGGGTGGCTGCACCGGTCGCACGTGCCGTACTGGGCGCGGACGGGTTGAGGGACCGCCGTACCTGTCCGGTGGGACTGGTACGGCGGGCTTCATGTCGCCGTGAGGACGGAATTGTTGCTCGGATCCTCCCATTTCTCGTCGCTTCGGAGAATGTGGATCGAGCCAGGTCATTGTCGGTGCCCCTTGATATCATTTCCCCATGTCAGGAGGCACCGGGTTCGCCACCGCGGAGGACGCACACGTCCTTCTCGGCGAATTGCACGCGGGCACTGACAGCCTCATCCACGGTGAATTCGCGAAGCTGCTGGTTGATGATTTCCTGACCGTCGGCCGCGAGCTGGAGAGGCTGGCCCGGCTGGTCTGGGCGGCGCAGGTCGCCTGGACCGACGAGGCCGACCAGCATGGCCTGGGCGCCGCACGATCCTGCCCGTCCACCCAGGCGTTGCTGCGCGACGCCCTGCGCGTCCCGGCCCGTGACGCCGCCGCTCGAATCCGCGCCGCTCGTGCGGTCCACGCTCAGGACCTGCCGTCGGGCGGCGAGACCCCACCCGC
>JBQGEH010000895.1:0-3487 GCA_052039515.1 Nakamurella sp.
CATCGGCCAGGGTGTCCACCTTGACCAGGGTCAGCCCGTCCGGCACCCGGGTCAGCGCCTCGGGACAGTTCTGCGCCGGGACCAGGAACACGGTGGCGCCGGCGTCGCGGGCGGCGATGAGCTTGAGCACGATGCCGCCGATAGGACCGACCGTGCCATTCTCGTCGATGGTGCCAGTGCCGGCGATGAACCGGCCGCCGGCGAGATCACCGGGGGTCAACCGGTCGATCAGACCGAGGGTGAACATCAGGCCGGCCGACGGGCCGCCGATGCCGGAGTCGGCCAGGGCGTTGGCGATGGTGAACGTGGCCACCGGGCGCTGTACGGCCCCGATGCCGAGGAAGCCCTGGGAGCCGGCGTCGGTGTTGGCGGCCAGCGTCACCTGGGCGTCCACCGGGGTGGTGGTGCCGTCGGCGGCGGTCCGCTCGACCGACACCGTGACGACCTGGCCGGGGACGGTGGTCGACAGCGCCGCCCGCAGGCTCTCGAAGTCGGTGACCTGCTGCCCGTCGATGGCGGTGATGCGGTCCTGCGGGTCGAGCACCGCCGCACTCGGCGACCCCTCGGGGATGGTGCCGACGTAGACGACCTCGGGGTAGTCGAGGTAGCGCAGGGCGGCGACCTCGGAGGCGGACTGGGAGTCCTGGAAGTCCTTGGCGTTCTTGGCCTGCACCTGCTCGACGGTCTGGTCCGGCGGGAACTGCTCCTCCCGCGGCACCAGCGTGAAGTTGCCGGTGGCCCACAGCCCCAGCGCCCCGAACAGGGTCATCCCGTCGGTCACCGACACCGTCGTCATGTTGAGGTGGCTGGACTCGGGTTCGGGCTCGTCCGCGGCCGCCGGGATGCCGGTTCCGCTGAAGGTGAAAATCGGCGTGCCGTCGTAGGTGCCCAGGGTGTTGATGGTGCTGCCCGGCCCGAGCGCCACGTACGGGATCTTCACCGTCGCACCCAGGGTGACCAGCACCGTTGTCAGCAGCAGACCGACCAGCAGAGCACGCCCGCGCACGGTGAGCGCCTTGAACCACGACATGCTGACCCACACTAGGCGGCGCGCCCACCACGGCGGCACCGTGGCGACCGCCGGGACCAGCCGCCACGGACGGGCCCCGGTCGGTACCGTTGTGCCATGACTCAACCGCCGTTCGGTTTCGGATTCGGGCTGCCCAGCGAGGACCCCTCGGACAGGTCCCGGCGAGGTGAGGGCGGGTCCGACGGGCCGGGCGTCCCGGGCATGCCGGGCGGCTTCGACATGAACCAGCTGGGCGCGATGCTGTCCCAGCTCGGCGCCATGATGTCGTCGGCCACCCCGTCCAGCGGCCCGGTCAACTACGACCTGGCCCGTAAGCTCGCCGTGCAGCAGCTGGGCTCCACCCACCCGGTGGCCGGTGTGGACGTCACCAAGGTGCGTGACGCGGTCGCGCTGGCCGAGGTGTGGGCCGACGGCGCCACCTCGTTCCCCGCCGCGGCGCGCACCGTGACGGCCTGGACCCCGCGGGAATGGGTCGAGCAGACGATGCCCACCTGGGAGAAGCTCGTCGCCCCGATCGCCGAACGGATGGGTGGCGCGCTGGTGGAGACGCTGCCGCCGGAGATGCGCGCCCAGGCCGGTCCGATGCTCGGCATGCTCAGCCAGATGGGCGGGATGGCCTTCGGGTCGCAGCTCGGCGCGGCGCTGTCCCAGCTCGCCGGCGAGGTCCTCACCTCCACCGACATCGGGCTGCCGCTCGCCCCGGCCGGCACCGCCGCGCTGATGCCGCGGGCGGTCGCCGAGTTCGGCACCAGCCTGGGGCTGGAGGAGGACCAGGTCCGGCTGTTCCTGGCCGTGCGTGAGGTCGCCCACCTGCGGCTGTACCACGGCGTGCCGTGGCTCGCCGACAAGATCGTGTCCCTGGTCGCCGACTACGCGGCGCACATCAGCGTGGACATGTCCGCGGCCGAGGAGCTGGCGTCGTCGTTCGACCCCAGCGACATGGCGGCGCTGCAGCAGCAGCTCGCCCAGGGCATGGTGGCGCCCGAGCCCACCCCCGCGCAGCAGGCGATCGCGCAGCGGCTGGAGGCGTTGCTCGCCCTCGTCGAGGGCTGGGTGGACACCGTGGTCGGCGCCGCCATCGGCGACCGGCTGCCCGGCGGCGGCGCGCTGAGCGAGACGTTGCGGCGCCGGCGGGCCACCGGTGGCCCGGCCGAGCAGACCTTCGCGTCGGTGATGGGCATCGAGCTGTGGCCGCGGAAGCTGCGCGCGGCCGCCGGGCTGTGGCGTGACCTGGGTGAGTCCCGCGGCATCGAGGGCCGCGATTCGCTGTGGTCGGACTACGACCTGCTGCCCACCGCCGCCGACCTCGACTCCCCCGACGAGTTCGTCGCCCGGGACAAGCAGTTCAACGAGCTGCTCGCCGGCCTCAACGTCGACGACCTGACCGCCGCCGACTTCGAGGACCGCCCGTCCGGTGACGGCGAAGACACCCCGGACAGCCCCGCCCGGGGCTGACCCGGCCCGCTCACCGGCCACCTCTCCCCGCGGGGAGTGGTGGCCGTCGCGTCTCAGGCAGTGCTGGAACGCTCCCACAGGTTGATGCCGACGTCGGAGGCGTGCTCGTCGATCGCGGCGAGCTCCTCGTCGGTGAAGTCCAACCGCCGGACCGCGGCCAGGTTGTCCTCCAGCTGCTGCACCGAGGAGGCGCCGATCAGCGCCGACGTGACCCGCGCGTCCCGCAGCACCCAGGACAACGCGAGCTGCGCCAGCGACTGGCCGCGCCCGTCGGCGATCTCGTTCAGGGCGCGGATGCGGGCCAGCACGTCGTCGGTGATCAGGTCGGTGGACAACGACCCGGGGCGGCTCGCCCGGGAGCCCTCCGGGATCCCGTCGAGATAGCGGGTGGTCAGCAGGCCCTGGCCGAGCGGGGAGAAGGCGATGCAGCCCACGCCGAGATCGCCGAGGGTGTCGAGCAGGTCCGGCTCGATCCAGCGGTTGAACATCGAGTACGACGGCTGGTGGATGAGCAGCGGGGTGCCCAGGTCGGCGAGGATCGCCGCCGCCTGCCGGGTCCGCTCGGGTGAGTAGGACGAGATCCCGGCGTACAGCGCGCGGCCGGAGACGACCGCGGTGTGCAACGCGCCCATCGTCTCCTCGAGCGGCGTCTCCGGATCGAAGCGGTGCGAGTAGAAGATGTCGACGTAGTCCAGCCCCATCCGGTCCAGCGACTGGTCGAGGCTCGCGAGCAGGTACTTACGCGAACCCCAGTTGCCGTAGGGCCCGGGCCACATGTCGTAGCCGGGCTTGCTGGAGATGACCAGCTCGTCCCGGTAGGGGCGGAAGTCGTCGGCGAAGTGGCGGCCGAAGTTGGTCTCCGCGCTGCCGTACGGCGGGCCGTAGTTGTTCGCCAGGTCGAAGTGCGTGACGCCGAGGTCGAACGCCTCCCGCAGGATCGACCGCTGCCGGTCCAGCGGGACGTCGTCGCCGAAGTTGTGCCACAGGCCGAGGCTCACGGCA
>JBQGEH010000896.1:0-3421 GCA_052039515.1 Nakamurella sp.
GACGTCCCCGACCAGTGCACGAACTCCGTCGAGGTGTCGGTGCCCCAGGCGAGATCGACCGGCGGCTCGGACGGGTCCGCCCAGTCCGCCGACGGCACCGCCCAACCGGGCACGTAGTCGCTGACCAGGTCCACCCCGGGCGCCCAGACGTCGATCCAGGAGCCGCGGTTGGAGAAGTCGGCGACGACGCCGGCCCGCGAGTCGTAGGCCCCCACGCCGATCACCTCGCGCATCGCCGCCGGCCAGAACCGCCGGCCCCGGTACGCCGGGTCGCGGCCGTTGTTGCCCGCGGCGGCGACCAACACCGTCCCCCGGTCGTGCAGCGCACGCAGCGCGCGGGACAGGTACCCCGGCGGCCGGTTGTCGTCGGTGTAGCAGCCCAGCGACAGGTTGACCACCGGCGCGGTCACCTCCCACAGCCCCCGGACGATCTCGGCGACGTCACCGGTGCCGTCGGAGTGCAGCACCTGGCCCGGGTCGATGCGCAGCTCCGGGGCGTGCCGGTTGGCCAGCCCGCAGATGAACAACCCGTGCGCCGCCTGCCGGTCCAGCGACCGGTCCGCGTTGGCGTCCAACAGGTCCCATTCGGCCACGCCGGCCAGGTCCGCCGCGGCGATGACGCCGCGCAGCCGGTAGGTCGCCCCGGCCGCGGTCCAGTCGACCGGCAGTCCGGTGTCCAGCACCGCGAGGTCGGGCGCGGGGGACTCACCGGTGCCCGCGGTCTGCCGCAGCTTCGGGGCGGCGGCCGGCGTCGGCATGCCGCCGGGTCCGCCCATGTACTTGGGCTCGCCGAACAGCACCTGGTTCAGCGCCACCGGGCCGTCCCCGCGCCCGCGGTCGGTCCGCGCCACCAGCGCCGGCAGGTCCGCGTCCAGGGGCAGCGTCCACAGCTCCACCCCGGCCAGCTCCCCGAGCGCCGCGGTCAGCCGCTCGTCCACGGTGCGGCGACCGGCGTCGCGCCAGTGGTCGGTTGCGCCCGGCCGCCACCGGTCGGCCCCGTTGTCCTGCAGGAAGCGGCGGACCTCGTCGGCGGCGTCGACCCGGACGAGCAGCTCACCCGGGCGGTACCAGGAGAAGGTCGTCCCCCGCCCGCTGAGCGGTGCCCGGAGATCCCCGGCGAACACCTTCGGGTCCTCGATCCGGAGGGCGTCCCGGCCCGGGATGAACCAGGCCCGCTCCCGCAACCGCTCGCCGTACCCGTCGTCCTGCCTCATGTGACCCACCTTCGTCCGCGATGTGCCCACCCGATGCGGCGCGGTCCGCGCCTGATACAGCCGACCAGATTTCCACCCGTCCGAGTACCGCCGAACTCGTGGATCCGGGCGCGCCCTCCGCCGATGTGCGCAGGTCAGCTGCCACTCTGGTCGCATGAAACTTCTGTCTCGTGGGTCACGCCAGCTACCAGGCATCACAGGGTCCGCTCGGGTGTCCCGGCAGACCGCGGAGGTCCTCACCCGGGCCGGCAACGGCGACATCGTCGTCGTCGACCACCCGGACCTGGACCGCAAGACCGCCGACCTGCTCGTCCAGGCCGGGGTGAAGGCGGTGGTCAACGCGTCCGCGTCGATCTCCGGCCGCTACCCCAACCTGGGTCCTGAGGTGCTGGTCAACTCCGGCGTGATGCTGGTCGACGGCATCGGCGACAAGGTCTTCGCGCGGCTCAAGGACGGCGCCAAGGTGCGGCTGGACGAGGGCTCGCTGTACGTCGGCGACGACCTCGTCGGCACCGGCACCGTGCAGACCCAGGAGTCGGTCTCGGACCTGATGATCGACGCCAAGGCCGGGATGAGCGCCCAGCTGGAGGCGTTCGCGGCCAACGCGATCGAGTACATGAAGCGCGAGCGCAGCCTGCTGTTGGACGGCGTGGGCATCCCCGAGGTCGGGGTGGACATGGAGAACCGCCAGGTCGTGCTGGTCGGCGCGTCCGCCGACACCGCGCAGGAGCTGAAGAAGCTCAAGAAGTACATCGCCGACTACCGGCCCGTGCTGGTCGGGGTGGACGCCGGCGCCGACGCGCTGCGCGCCGCCGGGCACAAGCCCGACCTGATCATCGGCAACCCGGACGCGATCAGCACCGAGTCGCTCACCTCCAAGGCCGAGGTCGTGGTGCCCGCGCACACCGATGGGCACGCCCCCGGCATCGAGCGCATCCAGGACCTCGGCATCGGCGCGGTCACCTTCCCCGCCTCGGGGACCAGCGAGGACCTGGCGCTGCTGCTGGCCGACGCCCACGACGCCTCGCTGATCGTCACCGTCGGGATGCGCACCACGCTGACCGACCTGCTGGACCGCGGTCAGGGCAACACCGCGTCGAGCTTCCTGGTCCGGATGCGGGTGGCCAACAAGATCGTCGAGGCGACCGCGCTGTCCAAGCTGTACCGGGCCCGCGTCACGTGGTGGGCGGTGATGCTGCTGATCCTGGCGGCCGCCGCCGCGATCGTCGTCGCGCTGCTCGTCTCCGACGTCTCCGGCACCTACGGGGAGCTCATCCGCGGCTGGTGGGACGACTTCACCGCCTGGGTGCGCAACCTCTTCTGATCCGCACCCCGCTCCGGACGAAACGATCCGGACGACCCGAGAAGGCCCTTCCATGATCTCCATGCGTTACCACATCATCTCGCTGGCGGCGGCGTTCCTGGCGCTGGCACTGGGCATAGTCCTGGGCGCCACGAAGATCAACTCGCCGCTGCTCGCGGGGCTGCAGGGCGACACCCAGACGCTGACCTCGCAGCGCGACCAGCTGCAGTCCGACAACGCAGCACTCACCGCCGAGGTCGCCTCGGCGGAGAAGATGGCCGAATCGCTGGGTGACGTCGCCGTCCGGGGCGTCTTCCGGCCGAACCCGAACGTCGTGCTCATCACCACCGCCGACGCCAACTCCGCCGACCGGGACGCGATCCTCGCGCTACTGGACAAGGCCGGCGCCCCGGTGGCCACCCAGATCCAGCTGACCACCGACTTCACCGACCCGTCGCGGGCCCAGGAGCTGCGGACGGTGCTGACTTCGACGCTGCCCGCCGGGCAGACCCTGCCGGAGGTGGACGACACCGGGACGCTGGCCGGCGCGTTCCTCAGCCTGCTGGTCGTCGCCGACGAGTCCGGCAACTCCAAGGCCACCGCCGACCAGGCGGCCACCGCCTTCACCGCGCTGGACACCGGCGGTTTCGTCCGGGTCAGCGGCACCCCGGCCGCCGGCCGGCTCGTCATCGTGCTCACCGGCGGCGACATCACCGGCGGGTCCGAGGGCGACCGGGCCGCCACCATCGCCGCGATGGCCACCCAGCTCAAGCTGACCGCCGACGGCGTGGTCGTCGCCGGGCGGCAGGGCAGCGAGACCGCCGGCACCGGCCCGGTCGGCGTCATCCGCGCCGACACCGCCGACAGCGCCGCGGTGACCACCGTCGACGACGTGGACCTCGCG
>JBQGEH010000897.1:0-12146 GCA_052039515.1 Nakamurella sp.
GCCGCGGATGCACCAGGGCGATGAGCTGGTCGATGTCGGCCAGCGTCTCGCCGAGCGTCACCCCGGAGGCCGCCCGCACCCGTCCCAGTCGTTCGGCAGCGGGGAAGACGTCGCCGTTGCCGGCCAGCGCCTCGCACACCGCGTCCACCGCCGGACTGTCCCAGTCGGACGGGAACGCCCACGAGGCCGCCAGGGAGCGGCCGGACCATTCGACCCGCAGCGTGCTCGCCGATACCGCCATCGCCAGCCTCATCCGAGAAGTTCCCATCCTGTCGTCCACGGTCCGTCCGCGCTCCGGCCGGTCCGGCGGAGCTTCTGCGGATGGAACGACGATCCTGTCTCGCTGTCACGCGGGACCGGGCATCTTTCGTGGACGTCCTCCGACCGGATCATCGTGCCCGGTGGGTGGTCACGGAAAGCAACCAGGGTGACGGTGTGTTCTCGCCGACCGGGTGCGATCACGAACAGTGACGAAAGAACACGCTCTGCAGACGTAGACTGAGCTCGGCAGAAATCCCGCGCGACGGCGTGACGGCGGGGCGACTCCCACGTCCCTCCCATGTAACACCCGGGTACGACGCATGCGACCACATCGTCGGACCGGTCCCCGCGCCCCGGGTGGAGAATCGCCGTCAGGCCCTCCCGGCGTCGCCCTGCGGCACCCGCACCACCGCAGCACCGAGCAACACCCCGCGCAGCCCGAGAGGACGTCCCCGCCCCATGGAGTCGATGGTCGGTTCCGACAACGCTCCGAGCGACGCCGAGCTCATCTCCCGGGTCCGGGACGGTGACCGCACCGCGTTCGGTGAGCTGTACGGACGGCACTCGCGCGCGGCCGGGGCGCTGGCCCGGCAGATCTCGGTCTCCGGCGCCGAGGCCGACGACCTGGTCGCCGAGTCCTTCGCCCGCGTGCTGGACACCATGCTGGACGGCCGCGGCCCCGACTCGGCGTTCCGCGCCTACCTCTTCACCACCCTGCGGCACACCGCCTACGACCGGACCCGCAAGGACAAGCGGCTCCAGTTCACCGACGACATCACCGCGCACGAGGTCGCCGTCGACGTCGACGACCCGGTCCTGCTGCAGATGGAGAACTCCTTCGTCGCCAAGGCGTTCGGCCAGCTGCCGGAGCGGTGGCGGACGATCCTGTGGCACACCCAGGTTGAGGGCCAGTCCCCGGCCGAGGTCGGCCTCATCCTCGGCATGACCCCGAACGCGGTGACCTCGCTGGCCTTCCGCGCCCGCGAGGGGCTGCGCGAGGCCTACCTGCAGGTGCACATGGCCGAGACGGTGGCCGAGCGCTGCCGGGCCACCATCGACCGCCTCGGCGCCTACACCCGAGGCGGGCTGTCCAAGCGCGAGACCGCCCAGGTGCAGGCGCACCTGGCCGAGTGCGACCGCTGCCCGGCGCTGGCCGCGGAGCTCTCCGAGATCAACTCCGGCCTGCGCGGCCTGCTCGCCCCGCTGCTGCTCGGATCGGCGGCCGCCGGCTACATCGCCACCCTCCCCGCGGTCCCGGCGCTGACCCAGGTCGGCGCCTCCGTCACCGGCGCGAGCGTCGGCGGCACCCTGCTCAAGTTCGGCGCCGCCGCCAAGATCAGCACCGCCGTGCTCACCCCGGCGGTGGTCACCGGCGGCGTGATGGCCGCCGCCGTCGCCACCGTCACCGCGGTCGTCGTCGGCCTGGCCACCCCGGGTGGCGGCAACCAGACCGCCGACCCGCTGAACAACCAGTTCCCCACCGGCACGACGACGTCCACCGTCGCCACCGGCGGCGCGACGCCCAGCGACCCGTTCGCCGGTGTCCCCGGCATCACCGTCACACCGCCGACGACCGACGGTCAGGGCGACCCGGTCGAGGCGCCGCAGAACACCGAGGGCGTCATCCCCTCCGTCGACCCCGGCGATCTCGCCGAGGGCGCCGGCACCCTGCCCGGCCCCGGCAGCTACCCCGGCACCGGCGTACCCCTGCCGCCACTCGGCACCGACGGCAGCGGCAGCGAAGGCGGCACCGACGGCACTGCGGGCGGCGGCACCGCCCCGACCACCGGCGCCCAGCCCTCCGCACCGACCACCGGCGGCGCGACCCCCACCACCGGCGCGACCCCCACCACCGGCGGCACCACCACCCCCGGCACGACGAGCCCCGGCACCACCACCCCCGGCACCACCACCCCGGGCACGACGACCCCCGGTACCACCACCCCGGGCACCACCCCGCCGGTCACCCCCGCGCCCGCCGCGGTCAACGTCAACGTCACCAGCGGCATCACCGGCTTCACCGCCGGCCGCACCCAGACCGTCGGGCTGACCGTCACCAACAGCGGCGGCACCACCCAGCCCGCGGGCACCGCGACGCTCACCGCCGGTCAGGGCGTGACGCTGGTCGGCGCGGGGGTGTCCACCCCGGCGCTGCGCTCCGGGTCGGTCGCCTTCGCCCGGCAGGCCGCCGCCCCCGGCGACGTCGTCTGCGACGGCAGCAGCTGCCCGCTGCCCGAGCTCGCCCCCGGCGCCACCGTGCAACTGAACCTGCAGGTGCAGGTCGATCCGACCGCCACCGCCACCGACGTCTCGCTGAGCGTCTACGAGACGCCGGTGCTGGACCTGTCCGACGTCGAGGTGGCCAGCGGTTTCGCCGCCGTCTCGGTCATCCCGAACGGCCCCATCGCCGCCGGCACCAACAGCCAGCTCGTCCTCGTCGCCACCCCCGCCGAGGGTGTCACCAACCCGGGCCCGGTGACGGTGCCCACCGCGCTGACCCCGGCGCTGTACGTCGCCGGCACCCCGGACGGCTGCACGCTGCTGCCGTCGGGCACCCAGCTCGAGTGCGCCCCGAACGAGAACGGCACCGTCGGTCCGGTCGTCATCGACACCGTCGCGGTGCCCAGCGCCGAGGGCGCCCAGCAGGTGGCCGTCACCGACGCGGGTGGCCGTGAGCTGCAGGCCGACACCCCGGTGACCGTGCTGCCGCTGGACTCCTCCGCCTCGGTCAGCATGACCGGGCCGTTCGGCGGCACCACCCTCGCCGCCCCGGTCATCCGCTGCGACAACGCCCGCGCCGGAGCCGTCGGCCAGTGCGGACAGCAGGGCAGCCAGCTGGTGCCCATCGAGCCCGCAATCGGGCGGACGCTGGTCACCGGCGGGCGCACCGTCGTGTGGGCCGAACTGACCTGGGCGACCGCCGGAAGCACCGGCGACGACACCGTCACCCTGAACGTGGACGGCATCGCCACCCCGGTCACCGGTGAGGCGTTGCCGGTCAGCACGTCCGACAACGACCGGCTCAACGCCCACCAGGCCGACGTGACCGCGCTGGTCACGGGGGACGCGACGATCTCCGTCACCGACCTCACGGCCGCCCTCACCGACGTCGAGAACACCACGCCGTTCGCGGTCTGGTCGCTGTCGGTGATCTGGGCCGACCCGGCCGCCACCGCGACCACGGTCACCTACACGAACTCGGGCACCCGGCTGCTGCCGACCAAGAACCGGCCGCTGCGCACCCCGCTGGGTGACTTCGGCGGCCCGCTGACCGACCTGTACGTCACCCTGTGGGCGACCGACCCGTGGGGCACCAAGTCGCTGACCCTGGGCGGGCGGGTGCTGCCGACGAACATCGACGGCACCGACGAGACGGACGGTGTCCGGCACGTCGTCGGCTACGACCTGCTCGCGTTCAGCGCCGCCCAGCTCGGCGACGCCACCGGCACGCTGGTCTTCGGCAACGCCCTGGACAGCGCCTACCGCGACGACGGGGTGTGGATCGGGCCGGTGCTGGCCATCGGCCCGGCCGTGACACCCGGTGGCTGACCCGCGTCCCGCACTCACCGAATCCGCATCCGGCGCTCCTAGGATGGCCGGATGAGTGTCCTCGATCAGGTCCGGCGCGTCCTGCCGGCCAAGTACCGCCAGTTCGCCAAGTTCCTGGTGGTCGGCGGCACCACCTGGGTCATCGACACCGGCCTGTTCTTCTTCCTCAAGCACACCGTGCTGAACGAGAAGGTGCTGACCGCCAAGATCATTGCGGTGCTGGTGGCGATGATCGTCAACTACGTGCTGAACCGGGAATGGTCGTTCAACGACCGCGGTGGGCGCGAGCGGCACCACGAGGCGGCGCTGTTCTTCCTGCTCAACGGCATCGGCATCGTGGTGAACCTGGCGCCGCTGTGGATCTCGCACTACCTCATCGGGCTCAACGCGCAGAACTACACGCCGTTCACCGAGAACGTCGCCGACTTCATCTCCGGATCCATCATCGGCACCATCCTGGCGATGGCGTTCCGCTACTGGGCCTACCAGAAGTTCGTCTTCCCCGAGCTCGTCGCGGACGGCGTCGAGCCCGACGAGGCGCCGGTGCTGGAGAACGAGCTGACCTACAACATCCCGCCGCACCCGCACGCCGGCACCCCGACCACGCCGTCGCCGCGTCCCACCGGCCCGGTGCCGGACCCGCCGCAGCGCTGACCCGGTTCCCGGTCAGGCCGGGGACAGCGGCACGGTCACCGGGGAGCCGTTCCCGGCGGCGGCGAGGAAGATGCCGAAGGTGACCGGACGCGGCCGCCGCAGCTCCAACCGGCCCCCGTCGGCCTCGACGAACGCCCGGGCCAGGCCCAACCCCAGCCCGGACGACGACGCCCCCGACACCCCCCGGTCGAACACGTGCGGCACCAGCGCGTCGGCGATCCCCGGGCCGGTGTCGCTCACCTCGACCAGCACCAGCCCCTGCCCCGGCCGCTCCTCGACCCGGACGACGACGGCCCCGGCGCCGTGCTGGAGCGAGTTGTCCAGCAGCACACCGAGCGCCTCCCGCAACCGGACCGGGGTGGCACGCACGGACAGACCACGGTCCCCGGTGAGCTCCAACGACCGGCCGACCAGCGTGAAGGCGTCCCGCCAGCCGGCGACGGCGTCGTCGAGCTGGGAGTCGAGGTCCAGCGCACTGGCGCTGGCCGCCCGCCGGGACCGGGACGCGGCGAGCAGGTCGTTGACCACCCCGACCAGCCGGTCGGTCTGCTGCAGTGCGTGCTCGATCTCCGAGCGCACCTCGGGGTCGGGGTGCGACGCCAGCTCGTCCAGCCGGAGCTGGATGCCGGTGAGCCGGGTGCGCAGCTGGTGCGAGACGTCGCTGGCCAGCTCCCGCTCCCCCTGCAGCATCCCGGCGACCTGGCCCGCGGTCGCGTCCAGCGCCTCGGCGACGCGGTCGAGCTCGGCGATACCGAACCGTTGCGCGGACGTCCGGAAATCGCCGGCACCCAGCCGCGCGGCCCGTTCGGTGAGCACCGACAACGGGCTGACCAGACGGCTGGCGGTGATCCGGGCGATGCCCACGCCAACCACCAGCGAGAGCAGGACCGCACCGGCGACGAGCCCGTAGGCCTGCAACCGGGCGGCGCGCAGGTCGTCCGGCGGGCTGGACAGCACCAGCGTGCCGCCGGGGCTGGGCAGGCTCACCGACACCAGGCTGCCGTCGTCCGGCGCCCCGATGGCGTCGACGGTGCCGTCGGGTTCGCGGAACTCCAGCCGCCAGCTGTCCGGGACGGCGGCGGCGACCGCGGTCAGGTCGATGACCCCGGTGTCGACCAGCTGGGCGGACAGCGTGGCCGCGATCGCCTCGCCGCGGACGGCGATCGAGCTGCGGACGCCGTCGGACACCAGGTAGCCCGACACCAGGAACAGCGGGATGCCCAGCACCAGCACGGTGATCAGGACCAGGCCGATGGTGGTGCGCAGCAGACGCTTCCGCATCCGGGTCCGCTCAGCTGTCGTTGAAGCGGAAACCGAGGCCGCGGATGGTCGCGATCAGCGTCTCCGGGGTGCCGCCGGTGGTCGACGCCTCCGGGCCGGCGAGCTTGCGGCGCAACCAGGACATGTGCATGTCCAGCGTCTTGGAGTTCTTCTGCTCCAGGTCCGGCCACACCTCGGCGAGGATCCGCTCGCGTGGGACGACCTGCCCGGCGTTGGCCATCAGCAGCCGGAGCAGCTCGAACTCCTTGAACGACAGCACGACCTCGGTGTCGTCGACGAAGACGCGGCGGGCCCCCGAGTCGAGCTGGACGCCGTTGACGACCATCAGGTCGGGGGTGGCCCGGCGCAGCAGCGCCCGCACCCGGGCGAGCACCTCCGACACCCGGAACGGTTTGCCCACGTAGTCGTCGGCGCCGGCGTCCAGCCCGACGACGACGTCCATCTCGTCGGTCCGGGCGGTGAGCATCAGGACCGGGATCTCCTTGCCCGCGGCCCGGATCCGGCGGCAGACTTCGAGACCGTCGTAGGTCGGCAGGCCCAGGTCGAGCACGATCATCGACACCTGGCCGGAGGTCGCGATCTCCAGCGCCTTGGGGCCGTCGTCGACGGCGATGACGTCGTAACCCTCCCGTTCCAGGGCTCGGGCCAGCGGTACGGCGATGGCCTGGTCGTCCTCGGCGAGCAGCACGGTCGTCACCGGAGACACGATACGGACCGGGGCGCCCCGGGCGCCGGGTGGCGACGGCGTGCCGCGGGCACCGGGCGGGGCGTCAGCGGAGGCGGCCGGCCGGGTCGGCGAAGCGCAGCCGCGCGATCAGCTGGTCGCGCAGGTCCTCGGGCTGGACGATGTCGTCGACGACGAGTTCGGCGGCCAGGTGCAGGACGTCGATGTCGGCCTCGTAGGCGGCGCGCCGCTCGGCGACGAACGCGGCGCGGGCCGCGTCGTCCGGCAGCGAAGCGATCTGGTTCGCCCAGACGGCGTTGACCGCGGCGTCGGCACCCATCACCGCGATCTGCGCGGTCGGCAGGGCCAGCGTCGCGGTGGGCGCGAAGCCGGGGCCGGCCATCGCGTACAGGCCGGCGCCGTAGGCCTTGCGCACCACCACGCAGATCTTGGGCACGGCCGCCCGGGTCACCGCGGCGATCATCGCCGCGCCGTGCCGGATGATGCCCTGCCGCTCGACCGCCGCGCCGACCATGAAGCCGGGCACGTCGGACAGGAACACCAGCGGGACGTGGAACCGCCCGCACAACGTGACGAACGCGGCCGCCTTGTCCGCCGAGTCGACGAAGAGCACCCCGGCCTTGAACATCGAGTTGTTGGCGACCACCCCGACGGTGCGGCCGGCCAGCCGGGCGAAACCGACGGTGATCTCTCGCGCCCAGCCGGGCTGGATCTCCATGAAGCTGCCGTCGTCGACCAGCGCCCGGACGTAGCGGCGCATGTCGAAGGCCTGCCGTTCCCCCGCCGGGACGAGCGCACGCAGATCACCCGGCCCCGGGCCGGCGGGTTCCACCGCGGGCGGCGTGCTGTCGCAGGAGTCGGGGAGGTAGGACAGCCAGCGGACCACGGTGTCCAGCGCCTCGGTCTCCGAGCCGACCAGCAGATGCCCCACCCCGCTGACCGTGGTGTGCATCCGGGCGCCGCCCATCTCCTCCAGGGTGGTCTTCTCCCCGGTGACCATCTCGACCATCCGCGGGCTGCCCAGGTACATCGAGGCGTTGCCCTCGACCATGACGACGACGTCGCAGAACGCGGGGATGTAGGCGCCGCCGGCGGCACTCGGCCCGAACAGCGCGCACACCTGGGGGATCACCCCGCCCGCGGCGATCTGCGCGGCGAAGATCGCTCCCGCCCCCCGTCGCCCCGGGAACAACTGGACCTGGTCGGTGATGCGCGCCCCGGCCGAGTCGACCAGGTAGACCATCGGGATCCGCTCGGCGGTGGCCTGCTCGACGATGCGGATGATCTTCTCGACGGTCCTGGCCCCCCAGGAGCCGGCTTTGACCGTCGAGTCGTTGGCCATCAGCCCGACCGGACGGCCGCCGATGGTGGCGTGTCCGGTGATCACCCCGTCCGCGGGCAGCCCCGCGGCGAGGGCGTTGGCGAAGGCGCCGTCCTCGACGAAGGACCCCGCGTCGACGAGCGCGGCGATCCGGTCGCGGGCGAACAGCTTGCCGCGCGCGGTGTTGGCGGCGTGGTACCGGTGGTCACCGCCGGCGAGCGCACGGGCGCGGGCCGCGGCGATCGGATCGGGCGGCGGGGCGACGGCGTCGTCGGCGGCGGTCATGGGACTCGGACGCCGGTTCAGCGGTCCCGGTCGTCGCGGACCGGGGGCAGGCGGCGGGTGCGGGGATCGTCCTGGTGGCCGGTGGGCGTGCCGTACGGCGGGGTCGGATCGCCCGGACCGCGGGTGCCGTACGGGCCGTAGCTGTCGTAGGGCACGGAGCCCTGCCGCGGGTACGGCGGCCGCCCGTAGCCCCCCGGGTCCTGCGCGTACCCGTCCTGTGCGTACCCGCCCTGCGCGTACCCGCCCCGGGGAGCGTCCTGCCGGTACGAGGTCCATCCGTAGGGCTGGCCGTCGCCGGGCGGCGGGCCCTGCCGGTAGCGGGGGTCCGCATCCCCCCGGTAGTCCTGGTAGCGCGTGTCCTGGTACCGCCCGTCCCCGGCATCACCGGCCTCGTCCGGGTCGTACCCGTCCGGGCGGTGGCGGCGCTCCCCCATCCCGCCCGTCGGGTGGCCGCCGGTGCGGTCGTCGTCGATGAGCTGGTTGAGCTGGCCCTGCACCCGCGGCAGCGAGGCGACGTTGTAGAACGACAGCGGCTGGTCGGCGGCGGACTCGACGGTCAGCGTGCCGTAACCGAGGATGCGACCCCAGAACGAGACGTTGACCTCGAGGTTCTGGATGCGGCCGAGCGGGATCTGGTGCTCGCGGCGCTTGAAGAAGCCGGCGCGGAAGAACACGTGCCGGTCGGTCAACACGAAGTGCTCGGTGCGCCACTTCACGAACGGCACCAGCACGAGGAACACCAGGAGCAGCAGCGCGGCCACCACGATCACCCACGGCCAGAAACCGGGGTCGGACGACCGGGAGTTCAGGAACGCGATCCCGAACGACGCCGCCCCGACGATCACCACCAGCCACAGCACCGGCAGCGCCAGCACCTTCCAGTGCGGGTGCTTGTGCAGGACGACGGTCTCGCCCCGGGCGAGCAGATGGTCGGGGTACGGCATGGGTCCTCCGTCAGCGCCAAACGCGTGTGCCGCCCGTCCGATCCCGGGATCGTCGTCATCCTAGGACGGCCCCCCGACAGTCCGGGGCGGAACACCGACGCGTCCGGATCAGGCCCGCAGCCCCGCCGACCCCAGGATGCGGTCGGCGACGATGCGCACCGCCACCCGCCGCGGGTTCGGCCGCGGCTGCCGGTAGCGCCGCGCGTACAGCTCCACCGCGTGGGCGACGGCGTCGGGATCGCGTTCGACCGTCGCCCGCCCGGCGATGCTCAGCCACTGCGGCCCGGCGACCTGCGCCACCGTCGCCCGCGGATCCCGCTCGAGGTTGCGGATCTTCTGGCCGCCGTCGGCGGTGATCACCCGGACGATGCCGTCCTCCCAGGTGAAGCCGACCGCGACGACGTGGATGGAGCCGTCCGGACCCAGCGTCGACAGGGTGGCCAGGTGCCGGTCGGTGACGAAGGCCAGGCCCTCGGCGCTGAGGAGGGCGGTCACGCGGCCGGCCGCGGGCCGAACGCCGCCGACCCGACGCGCACCTCGGTCGCCCCGGCCGCGATCGCCAGCTCGAGGTCCTCGCTCATCCCCATCGACAACACGGGCAGCACGCCCGGCACCGCCCGCGACCCCCCGGACAGCGCGCAGATCTCGTCGCGGAGCGAGGTCAGCAGCCGGTACCCCGCGGATACCGCGCCCCGGTCGGGCGAGTTCAGCCCGACGGTCATCCGACCCCGTAGGTGCAGCGCGTCGTGCGCGGCGATCGCCTCGACCAGCTCGAACACCGACTCGGGCGCGACGCCGGCCTTGCTGGCCTCACCGGACACGTTGACCTGGGCGAGCACCTCCAGCCGGCGGCCGTCGGCGGCGGCCCGGCGGGCGAGCCGCTCGGCGAGCTCGGCCGAATCGACGGATTCGACGCAGTCGACCAGCGGCAGCAGCTGGTTGATCTTGTTGGACTGCAGCCGCCCGATGAAGTGCCGCCGGAACGACGTCCCGGGCAGCAGGGCGGCGAGGTCGTCGGCCTTGCCGGTGACCTCCTGCACCCGGTTCTCCCCGATCAGCGGGAAGCCGGCGCGGACGGCCGCGGCGATCAGCTCGGCGGGCTGGGTCTTGGTGGCCAGCAGGATCTGCACGTCGGCGGGGTCCCGGCCGGCTTCGGTGGCCGCCGCGGCCACCCGGTCGCGGACGGCGCGCAGTCGGCGTTCCAGCGCCGGGTCGGGGTCGCTCACCCGGCCGACTGTAGGACCCGGTCACGCCCCGCCGGGCCGCAGGTGCCGTACGTCGGCGGCGGCGCAGGTCCGCACCCCGGCCGGGGTGTCCACGACCAGGGCGCCGTCGGCGGTGACGTCCCGGGCCGTCCCGGTGACCGCGCCGCCGGCGGGCAGCTCGACCCGGACCGGGCTGTCCAGCGTGGCGCAGTCGCGGCGGTAGTCGGTCCGCAGCCCGCTACGGTCCGGGTCGCCGCCGGCGGCGGTCCAGCGGTCCAGCCGCACCGCGAGGTCGTCCAGCACCGCAGCCGCGAGCACCGCCCGGTCCAGCTCGGCGGACCCGGCGAGCAGCAGCGAGGTGGCGTCGGCCCGGGGCAGCTCGTCCCGGTCCAGGGTGACGTTGAGGCCGAAGCCGACGACCACACCGTCGGCGGTCGCCTCGGCGAGCAGCCCGGCGCACTTCATCCCGTCGACCAGCAGGTCGTTCGGCCACTTCAGCGCGGCCGGCACGGCGCACACCCGGCGGACCGCGGCGACCAGCGACAGACCGGTCAGCGCCCCGATCCAGCCGCGGCGACCGGGCGGCACGGTGGGCAGCCGCAGCAGGGTGCTCATCGTCAGCCCGGAGCCGGCGGGTGCGGTCCAGGTGCGGCCGAGCCGGCCCTTCCCGGCCCGTTGCAGCTCGCTGATCAGCACCGTCCCGTCGGGCGCCCCGGAGCGGGCCGCGGCGGCGAGATCGTCGTTGGTGGAGCCGGTCTCGGCCACCGTGCGGACGGTCCAGCGCCCCCGGACGGTCAGCAGCGCCGTCACCCGGTCCGCGTCCAGCGGACGCCGGGACAGCACGGCGGGGTCGGTGTCGGAGGTCACCCGACGACCCTAGGACGTGCCCGGGCGGCTCCCGGCGGGCACGCCGGGTACCGCCCCGCCGGGACCCCCGTGACATCCTGGTCGGAACCGACGGAGGGAGGGCGCCCGTGCCCGGCAGCACACGGCCGCCGCGCCGCGAAGGGGTCGCACCGCCGGCGGGCGCCTCGCCCGACCGCCCCGGACGCGGCACGATACGTCGATGACCACCTTCATCCTGGCCTCCGCCTCGCCCGCCCGGCGCGCGGTCCTGACCGCCGCGGGCGTCGTGCCCGAGGTGCGGGTGGCCAACCTCAACGAGGACAAGCTGATCGCCGGGATGGCCGGTTCGGAGCCGGAGGCCATCGTCACCGAGCTGGCCGTGGCCAAGGCCAAGGCGGTCATCCGCACCCTGGACGCGGCGCTGACCGCCGACAGCGTGGTGGTGGCCTGCGACTCCATGCTGCGGCTGGGCAAGTCGTTGCTGGGCAAGCCGGTGACCGTCGACCGGGCCCGGCTGTACTGGGACCAGATGGCGGGTCGCACCGGCACCCTGCTCACCGGGCACGCCGCCGTCCGGCTCGTCGACGGGACGGCGGTGTCGACCGCGGAGGGCTGCGAGTCCACCCAGATCCGCTTCGGCCGGCCCAGCGAGCCGGAGCTCGAGGCCTACCTCGCGACCGGCGAGCCGCTGCAGGTGGCCGGCGCCTGCACCATCGACGGCCTGGGCGGCTGGTTCGTCGACGGGGTGGACGGCGACCCGTCCTCGGTGATCGGCATCTCGCTGCCGCTGACCCGGCGGCTGCTCGACCGGGTCGGCCTCCGGGTCACCGACCTGTGGCGCGCCCCGGACGCGACCTGAACCCCTGCTGAGAGTTCGGAAGGACACACCGCATGACCGTTCCCCCCGGTGACCCCGGCGCGCACCGTGACGGCCCGTCGTCGCTGCGGATCGGCGACGCCGAACGCAACGCCGCCGCCGACGCGCTGCAGCAGCACCTCTCGGCCGGCCGGCTGACCCTGGACGAGTCCGCGGGCCGGGCGGCGGTGGTGGGGAACGCCCGCGCCCAGGCCGAGGTCGACCGCGGGGTGGGCGACCGGCCCCCGGGGGCCGGGGC
>JBQGEH010000898.1:0-7882 GCA_052039515.1 Nakamurella sp.
AGGTCGCGCAGCTGGTCGACGCGGTGCCCGGATACGTCCAGCAGCTCAACGACCACAACAGCTTCCTGGGTGGCCTGAACGACCGCTTCCAGATCGAGACGAAGGTGCAGTCGGCGCTGTCCACCTCCAGCGGCAGCATGGTCGACTGGCTGCTCGGGGTCGGCGCGGCCGTCTTCACCGCCTTCGCCGACGCGCTCATCGTCATCGTCCTGACGATCTACTTCCTGGCCGCCATGCCGCAGATCCGCACCTGGGCCTACCGGCTGATCCCGCACACCCGGCGGCCGCGGGCGATCCTGCTCGGGGACGAGATCCTGGCCAAGGTGGGTGGCTACGTGCTCGGCAACCTCATCGTGTCCGCCGTCGCCGGCCTGCTGACCTACGGCTGGCTGCTGGTCACCGGGGTGCCGTACCCGTTGCTGCTGGCCTTCCTGGTCGCGCTGCTGGACCTGGTGCCGGTGGTCGGGTCGACCGTCGCCGGCGTCGCCGTGTCCCTGGCCGCGCTGTCGGTGTCGGTGCCGGTGTGCCTGGCCACCGTCGGCTTCTTCGTCGTCTACCGGCTGCTGGAGGACTACCTGCTGGTGCCGCGCATCATCGGCCGGGCGGTGCAGGTGCCGGCCGTGGTCACGGTGGTGGCGGTGCTGGTCGGCGGGGCGGTGTTCGGGATCATCGGGGCGTTGGTGTCGATCCCGATCGCCGCCGCGCTGCTGCTGCTGGGCCGGGAGGTGCTGTTCCCCCGGCTCGACCAGCTGTGAGTCAACCGCGCTCGTGCTTCTGCAGGGCCCGTCCGAGCTCGGACTTGTTCATGTCCGAGTAGCCGGTGATGCCGGCCTTCTTCGCCCGTTCCACCAGTTCGTCGCGGGTGTTGCCCTCGACGTCGACGCCCCCGAAGGTCTCGCCCTCGCCGCGCCGCTTCTCCGCCGTGGTGCCCTTCGACCGGGGGTCGGACGGGCCGTTCTCGTCCTTGAGCTCCCAGTGGTCGCCGACCTTCTCGGCCACGTGCTTCACCGACGCCCAGGCGGTGCGGTGCGCGCGTGCCTCGTCGCCGTCGTACTGGTCCTCGGCGCTGTCCAGCGTCTCGGTGTAGGTGTGCTGGATCTTCTTCGCCGACCGCTCCAGCGTGCTGGGCAGGTCCGGGGCGTCGTCCTTCTCCTCGGCCATCGCGGTGCTCCTCTCCGAACGTGTCACCGTTGTTGTGCCCAGTCCCGGCCGGGCAGGTGCGGGCGGGCTACAGGGGTGCGCGCGACGCGCAACCTCCTGCGCGTTCAGCGCACGCGAGGCCGTCGAGGTGGCACGATCAGCGCAGCATCCCTGCAGACCGCTGAGAGGCACCGATGGGCAAGCAGACCTCCCGCGAGCGACGGGCCGAGATCGTCCGACTGGCGCAGGCGTCCGGACTCGCCAACGTCGAGGAGCTGTCGGTGCTGTTCGGGGTCACCCCGTCGACCATCCGGCGTGATCTGGCCGTGCTCACCGCCCAGGGCAAGCTGGCCCGGACGTACGGCGGTGCGATGGCGCTGGCGCCGCACGCCGAGGCGCCGTTGCGGCAGCGGCTCGGATTGGCCTTCGAGGCGAAGCGGGCCATCGGCCGCTGGGCGGCGGCTCAGGTGCAGCAGGGGGAGACGGTACTGCTGGACGCCGGCTCGACCACCGGGGCGATGGCCCACGCGCTGGCCCCGGCCCGCGACATCGTGGTCGCCACCGTCGGTCTCAACGCGCTGGAAGAGCTCGCCGACTCGTCCGGGGTGGAGGTGCTGAGCCTGGGCGGGTGGTTGCGGCCGCTCAGCCAGGGCTTCGTCGGCCCGCTCACCGAGGCGTCCCTGGACCGGATGACGTTCGACCGGGCGTTCATGGGTGCGGACGGGGTCACCGCCGACCGCGGGATCTGCGAGGCCGACCTCACGCAGACCCGGCAGAAGGAGCTGATGATGCGCCGCGCCCAGCACGTCTACGTGCTGGCGCACGCGGCCAAGCTGGGTCAGCGGCCGTTCCACGCCTGGGCGCTGATGCCCGACCGGTGGACGCTGGTCACCGACGCGAGCGCCGACCGCACCGAGGTCGCGAAGTTCCGCGACCACGGGGTGGAGGTCGTGGTGGTCGACAGCGACACCGACCCAGCGCCGGAGGCCGACCGCGGGTAGCGGTCAGCCCTGCCGGTTGGCCGGGGTGAACCC
Source organism: Nakamurella sp. (assembly GCA_052039515.1). Lineage (GTDB taxonomy): Bacteria > Actinomycetota > Actinomycetes > Mycobacteriales > Nakamurellaceae > Nakamurella. The sequence continues at coordinate 2,175 of JBQGEH010000898.1, forward strand.
GGTACCGCGGTCCTCGGCCTGGGCCCGGATGACGTGGGTGACCGCGTTGATCAGCGCGAGGTGGGTGAACGCCTGCGGGAAATTGCCCAGGTGCTGGCCGGTGCGCGCGTCCAGCTCCTCGGCGTACAGGCCCAGCGACGACGCGTGCGACAGCAGCCGGCTGCACAGGTGGTGCGCCCGCTCCACCTCACCGATCTCGACCAGCGCCGACACCAGCCAGAACGAGCAGATGGTGAAGGTGCCCTCCTCGCCCGCGAGGCCGTCGTCGGTCTCGTGGACCCGGTAGCGCAGCACCAGGCCGCTCTCGGTCAGCTCGTCGGCGATGGCCAGCACGGTCGCACGCATCCGCGGGTCGTCGGCGGGCAGGAAACGCACCAGCGGCGCCAGCAGCAACGAGGCGTCCAGCGCGTCGGAGCCGTACCGCTGCACGAACACCCCGCGGTCGTCCACACCGTGGGTGCAGATGTCGTTGTGGATCTCGTCGGCGATGGCCTGCCACTTCTCCGCCGTGCCGGGGGAGTCGTGCAGCCGGGCCAACCGGGCGCCGCGGTCCAGCGCCACCCAGCACATGATCTTGGACGAGACGAAGTGCTGCGGTTCGCCGCGCACCTCCCAGATCCCCCGGTCGGGGGCGCGCCAGTGCGCCGCGGCCTGCTCGACCTGCGCCTTCACCACCGGCCAGAGCTCCTCGGGCATCTGCTCGCGCGACCGGGAGTGCAGGTAGATGGAGTCCAGCAGGGCACCCCACACGTCGTGCTGCTGCTGGTCCCAGGCGCCGTTGCCGACCCGGACCGGACGCGACTCGGCGTAGCCGGACAGGTGCTCCAGGGTGTGTTCCTCCAGCGTCCGCTCGCCGCCGACGCCGTACATGATCTGCAGGTCGTTGTGGTTGTCGCGGCAGACGTCGGAGATGAAGAAGAAGAAGTCGTTGGCCTCCCGGTCGAAGCCCAGCGTGTACAGGCCCCACAGGGCGAACGTCGAGTCGCGGATCCAGGAGTAACGGTAGTCCCAGTTGCGGGCGCCACCCGGCGTCTCCGGCAGTGACGTCGTCGCCGCGGCGAGCAGCGCGCCGGTCGGGGCGTAGGACAGTCCCTTGAGGGCGAGCGCACTGGACTGCAGGTAGGACCGCCACGGGTGGTCGGGGAACGATCCCTGGGTCAGCCACTCCCGCCAGTACTCACTCGTCCTCAGCAGGTAGGCGTTGGCCTCGGCGGTGGTCTGCGGCCCGGGCAGGTCGGAGAACGACAGCGCGACGAAGTGCTCGTCCCCCGGTCGCATGGTGGTGCGGGCCTGCGCGGTGCGGCCCTCGTTGCCCATCCGCAGCGACGACGTCAGCACGATCGTCGGCTGACCCTCGGCGGTGGCCTTCATCTTGTTGTAGCCGGCCTCCAGGTACTCCCAGGTGGGGCCGACCTTGGCGTAGTCGAACAGCGGCTCGCAGTGCAGCCCGATGTCGACCGAGCCGTGCAGGCACTTCACCACCCGCACCAGACAGTGCTCGGCGTCGATGTCGGTGGGCGAGCGCCGGTGGGTCTTGGACCGTTCGCGGACGTTGTGCCAGGGCCCCATGATCAGCGCGTCCCGGACGATGATCCAGCCGGTCGGGGTCTGCCAGGTCGTCTCCAGCACGAGCGTCCCGGGCAGGTAGCGGCGCGCCGCCGGCACCTGCACGCCGTACGGGCCGAGGCGGAAGAAGCCGCCGGCCCGGTCGAGCAGGGCGGTGAAGATGCTCGGTGAGTCCGGCCGCGGGATGCACAGCCACTCCACCGACCCGGACGGCGCGATCAGGCAGTTCGTCTCGCAGTCGGACAGGAACGCGTAGTCGGCGATGTTGGGGAACGCGTCGCTGATCCGGCCGTCACTGGTGGTCATCACCGGGTGCGAGGAACCGGCCCCCGGAGTGGCCGCCGCGCCCAGCGGGTGGGCGGTGCCGTGCGCGGGGTGGCTGCTGTCGGCCACTGGATGCCTCCCGGGCGGGATCGGAGTGTCGGGGTCACCGGGAGTCCCCGGACGTGGGCTCTCGACCGTCCGGTACCCCCGGAGGGCAACGGCCGGTCGGGGCCCACGACCCATTCTGACCGCATCGCTCCTGGTCAGCGCAGCAGGCCCGGCCGGTGTCGTCAGCGCAGGAAGCCCAATCCCCCCTTGGGATTGTTGCCCGGCGCCAAGGACGCCGCCCAGGCCGCGAACGCCGACGGATTACGACTCTGCAGGATGACCCGGCCCGGCCCGGCGAAGTCGAAGACGAAGCCCTCACCGGACTTGAGCGTCTGCATCGTGCGGCCCTGCACGGCCCGGCGCATCTGGAACTGGATGTTCAGGTCGTAGGCCACGACGTGACCGGTGTCGATGGTGACCTGCTGCCCCGGCGCGAGGTCGAAGACGTCGATGGCGCCGTAGACGCTGACCACGGCGGTGCCCTGGCCGGAGCAGCGGATGCCGAAGCCGCCCTCGCCGCCGAACAGGTTCGCGCGGCCGCCCCACTGGGTGTCGATCTGGGTGCCGTAGGAGTTGGCGATCCAGTTGCCGCGGGCGATGTAGTACGGCCGGTCGGGCTGGATGTCGATGGGCAGCACGTCGCCGGGCAGCACCCCGGCCACGTCGACCCAGCCGCCCTGCGGCGGTGCGGTGTAGGTGGTGACGAAGAACGACTCACCGGCGAGCACCGACCGCTTGAGGCCGGCCATGATGCCGCCGTCGGCCTTGGCCTCGATGAGCACGCCCTGGCTGTGGGCCATCATGGCGCCGCCCTCGACCCGGACGGGTTCATTGGGGGCGAGGATGAGGCGCGCGACGCTGAACGACGGGTTGTGCCGGAGCTGGGTCTGCATGGCAGCACCGTAGCCCGCCGCCGACGGCTGGTCACCGGCATCCCGGCAGGTTCCGCCGTCGAGACGTCCCGCACATTCCCGTCGGTGACCGGCGCGGCCGCCGGTCGGCCCGGGAGGATGACGGCGTGCCCGTTCCCCGGTGGTTGCTGACGCTGCGTGAGCGGGTCTTCGTCGGCCGTCCGGTGGGCGAGCGGCTGCGGTGGCTGGCGGTCGCGCTGCTGGCCGTGACGGTGGCGGTCGCGGGCTGGGTCGTGTTCAGCCCGGGCCCGCCCGCCCGCGGTGGCCAGTCGGTGCTGCACCACTGGTCGGCGGTGTGGCGCGCGGTCGGCGCCCAGCCGGCGTTCCTGAGCTTCGAGACCGTCGAGTCGGCGGCGAACGTGGTGATGTTCCTGCCCATCGGCTTCCTGGCCGCGGCGGCGGTCCGGCCGGCGGTCCGGTTCCTGGTGGTGCCGCTGGCGATGGCCGGGTCGGTCTTCATCGAGGTGGTCCAGCTGTTCGTCCCGGAACGGGTGTCGTCGGTGGAGGACGTGCTGGCCAACTCCACCGGCGCCGTGCTGGGCGTGCTGCTGCTGGTGCACCTGACCGAACGGGCGGCGTGGCGGTCGGCCGGACGCCCGGAGCCGGCGCGGATCTGACCCGGACCGGTGGCCGATGTCGTCGCTCAGCCGGACCCGGCCGCGACCCCCAGCGCACGGCCGGCGGCGGACGCGGCGGCCAGGGCGTCGGTCAGCAGCCGCTCGGCGGTGTCCCGGTGGGCGGCCAGCGCCGGCACGTCGTCGGCGAGGGTGAGGTCGACGGACACCACCGAGACCGCCATGCCCATGGATCCGCCGAGTACCAGCTGCAGCACCGGGGTGACGTGGTCCTTCAGCGCGTCGTCGGTGCCGGCGGGGTAGGCGGCGCCCCGCGTGGTGACGACGACGACCGGCGTGCCCCGCAGGGCGACGGTCGGCGCGTCGCCGGCGGTCACGCCCATCACGTGGACGTGGTCCAGCCACGCCTTGAGGCTGGACGGCAGCGAGTAGTTGTACATCGGCGCGCCGACGACCACCGCGTCGGCCTCCGCGAGCTCGGTCAGCAGCGCGCGTTGTACCGCCACGGGGTCGTTCGGGTCACCGGTGTGCGCCGGCACCGGACCCCAGTGCATCGCGGCGTCGGCGAGGTGCGGCAGCGGGTCGGAGTGCAGGTCGCGGTGGACGACGTCGTGGTCGGGCGACACCGAACGCCAGGCGTCGGCGACGGCGTAGGTGAGCCGCCGCGAGCGGGAGCCGGTCCGGTCGGCCGAGCTGTCCAGGTGCAGCAGGCGGGGCATCAGCCACCTCCGGGGTGTGGTGGTCGGGGAACCGGCGCGGCGGTGACCGCGCCGCACGCCGGTCAGTAGGGGTTGGCGACGACGAGCTCCTGGGCCGGGAACCGGGTGAGGATCTGCGTCCCGGTCTCGGTGACCACGACCTCCTCCTCGATCCGGGCGGCGGAGAAGCCGTCGGAGGCGGGGCAGTAGGTCTCCAGCGCGAACACCATCCCGGGTCGGATCTCGACCGGGGCGGTCATGCTGTTCAGCCGGGAGATGATCGGCCGCTCGTGCAGCCCCAGGCCGAGTCCGTGGCCGAACTGCAGGCCGAACGCGGCCATCTCGTCGGCGAAGCCGAAGTCCTGGGCCCGGGGCCACACCGCGGCGATCTCGTCGGTCCCGACGCCGGCCCGGGTGGCGTCGATGGACGCGTCCATCCACTCCCGTGCCCTGGTGTAGGCGTCCCGCTGGCTCGCCGTCGCGCTGCCCACCCCGAAGGTGCGGTAGTAGCAGGTCCGGTAGCCGTTGAAGGAATGGATGATGTCGAAGAACGCCTGGTCGCCGGGCCGGATGAGCCGGTCGGTGAAGTTGTGCGGGTGCGGGTTGCACCGTTCGCCGGAGATGGCGTTGACCGCCTCGACCTGGTCGGAACCCATCTCGTACAGCATCTTGTTCGCCAGCGCGACGATCTGGTTCTCCCGGATCCCGGGCCGCAGCACGGACACGATCTCCTGGTAGACCCCGTCGACCATGGCCGCGGCCTGGTTCAGCAGGGTGATCTCGTCCGCCGACTTGATGACCCGGGCGTCGAGCATCAGCTGTTGGGCGTCCACGACAGTCAGTCCCTGGCGCTGCATCTCGAACAGGAACGGGGGCTCGACGATGTCCACCCCGACGGGTGCGTCCGCGACCCCGGCGTCTTCCAGAAGGCCCTTGATCTGCCGGACGGCGCTCTCCATGAGCCCGGCGTTGGGAGCGACCGCACCCCGCATCCCCAGCATGCCGGGATGGCAGTGCTCGGGCTTGAGCCATGGCGAGTAGAGCTGGTGATGGCGGGTGGCGGACCCAAAGTCCCACAGCTGCGGCTCGCCCGCCTCGGTCAGCAGGGCGTAGCGGGTCATCTTGTCCCCGAGGGCGCCGCCGATCCAGGTCTGCGTGGTGTAGCGGATGTTGTAGAAGTCGAACAGTAGGAAAGCGCCGCACTCGCTGCTCTTCAGCGACTGCACGGCCCGGTCCAGGCGGTACCTGCGCAGCCGATCGAAGTCGACCCTGGTCTCGTAGTCGACCCCGTTGTGGCCGGGTGCGGCGAGCGGACGTTCGACGGATGCGCTCAAGGTCGGGCCTCCAGTGGCTCGTGCAATCGTTTGCGAGCAGCCTGGGGGATCAGCTGCCGGTTCGTCAAGCCCCGGGACGATGGCAGTCCCTGGACGGCGGCACGGACGAGGATGGTGGGGCGGGATCGCCGGAGTGGCCGGACGGTGCGGTCCCCGCCGGCGATCCTGGCGCGCGGGCCCGGCTAGACGATCGGGTCAGGCCGGTCGGGCGGTGGCCCGGACGGCGCGGGCGGGGGTGCGCCGCCGCCGACG
>JBQGEH010000899.1:0-2683 GCA_052039515.1 Nakamurella sp.
ACGGCGGATCCGTCCAGCCTGGTCCGACCTGCGGACAGGTGCCGTCCGTTGTCGGTCAGGCGTCGGCGAACGCGGGGCGGCGGCCGGGCATCAGCAGCGCCACCCCCGCGGCGACCACACAGAGGACGCCGCAGATGCCGAAGAGCTCGCGGTACTGGGTGACCAGCGCGTCGGTGAGCAGGCGTTCGTACTCGGCGAACGCCGCCCGGAACGCCTCCTCGGTCTGACCGAACGGCAGCGGGGTGTCCAGGTCCGCGGTCAGCTCGCGGAACCGGTGCAGGCCCCAGGCGGTCAGCGCGGCCACCCCGATCAGCATCCCGGCGGTACGGGCGACGACCACCGCCGAGGACGCCACCCCGTGGTCGGCGGCGGGCACCACGGTGAGCACTGACGCGGCGAGCGGTGCGATGACCAGTCCCAGACCGAGCCCGGCCACGACCAGGCCGGTCGGCAGCGCCGGCAACCCGAGCACCCGGGCCGACGCCACCTCGGCGTCCCACCGGGTCATCAGCAGGTAGCCGACCGCGGCGACCAGCAGTCCGGCGACGGTGACCCACAGGTCCGGGTGCCGCCGGGCCCACCAGCCGCCGGCCACCGCCCCGACCGGGAGCGCCCCCAGGAACGGCACCAGCAGGACCGCCGCGGCTCCGGTGTCGCGGCCGAGCACGGTCTGCGCGAACAGCTCCACGTCGACCAGGGTCACCAGCAGCGCGGCGCCGGTGAGCAGGCTGACCGCCAGCACGGCGGCGAACGGCCGGCCGGCGACGTCGCGGAGGTCGATGAGCCGGTGCGGGGCGCGGCGCTCCCACAGCACGAACCCGGTCAGCAGCACGACGGTCACCGCGATCAGCGGCCAGCCCCACGGCGGCAGCGCGGCGCGCTCGGGGTCGGGGTTGTACAACGCCACCACGAGTACCGCCAGCGCCGCCGCGAGCAGTCCGCCGCCGACGGGATCCAGCCGCTGGTCGGGGTTCCCGCGGTCGGCGGGCAGTGCCCGCTGCACGACGGCCATCGCCGCCAGCGTCAGCGGCAGGTTGATCCAGAAGATCCAGCGCCAGCCCTGCGGCTCCACCGCCGCGGTCACCGACCAGGCACCCAGGACGGTGGCCACCGCGACCCCGTACAGGGTGCCGAGCACACTGCCCGCCTCCTGGGCGGCGCCGACCCCGCCGAGTGCGGTCGACCGGCGATCGACCGGCCAGAGGTCGGCGACCAGCGCCATCGTCACCGGCAGCAGGGCGCCGCCCGCCGCCCCCTGCAGCACCCGGCCCGCGACCAGCAGCGGCAGCGTGGTCGCCACCGCGGTGACCACGGAGCCCATGGCGAAGCCCAGCAGGCACAGCTGCAGGACGCGGCGTCGCCCGAGCCGGTCGGACAGCCGGCCGAGCAGCGGCATGGCGGCGACGTACCCCAGCAGGTAGCCGGTGACGATCGGCGTGGCCCGTTCCAGCCGGTTCACCGGGATCTGCAGGTCGGCGACGATGTCGACCAGCACACCGACGACCACGTAGGCGTCCAGGGCGGCCAGCAGCACGGCGGCACCGGCCGCGGTCAGGGCGGCGCCGCGGCGGACGGGCCGAACGGGGACGGCGCGGCTCACGACACCGCGGGCGCGGTGACGGTGACCGGACGGTCGAAGTCGGACAGCCGCAGCGTCACCGTGGCGGGCTGGCCGTCGGAGCCGGGGGTGGAGAACGACACCGAGGTCACCCGGGACGACGCCGCGTCGACGACGAAGGTGCCGGCGACGTCGCTGGAGATGCCGGGGGTCAACGCGGCGGCGACCTGCTCGGGAACGGTGCCGCCCACCGTCCAGGACCCGTCGGACCCGGTCACCGCGGACAAGCCGGTGGTGCTGGTCAGCACGGCGGCGACGCCCCGGTCGGGGTCGAGGATGGCGGTGGGGTCGTAGACCTGACCGGCCAACGCCGCCGGCACCTCGGTGAAGCCGCCTGTGCCGGCCTTCAGGTAGAGCGCCTTGTCGACCACCACGAACTCCACCTCGACCAGCTGGCCGAACTGGCGGATGCTCGCGGTGCCCTGCGCCGAGCCGTCTCTCGTCAGGTCGCCGGTGCCGGTCTGGACGATGAGGTCGGGCAGGGTGCCGGTGACCGACAGGTCGAAGCGGGCGCTCTGGACGGTGCGCATGGCCTCCGCCGCCCTGGTGATCAGGTCACCGGCCGCCGGCGGGGGACCCGCGTCCGAGGACGGGGTGTCGGACGTGCCGGACGAGCATCCGGTCAGGGCGCTGAGGACGACCAGCGCCGCGCCCGCCAGGACCGTCGTCCACCGTGGTGCCTGCATCGCGCGTCCTCCGTCGTCCCGGTGGGTGACCGGCGTCGAGCGGACAGTACCGCAGGCGGTGTTTCGTTCCGGCTGTCCGATCCGGGGCGGCGGGTCCGGCCCACCGCCCCCGGAAGGGACGACCGGGTCAGGACGCCGCGGCGGCGGCCTCGACCAGGGCCTTGCTGAAGGCGGGCAGGTCGTCGGGGTTGCGGGAGGTGATCAGCGTCCAGCCGGCCTCGTCGTCGACGTGCACCTCCTCGTCGACCCAGGAGCCGCCGGCGTTGGTGACGGCGGTGCGCAGCGACGGGTAGCTGGTCCGGGTGCGGCCCTACACCCCCCCCGCCGCGACGAGCGTCCCGGGCCCGTGGCAGTTCGCCGCGACCACCTTGCGGCGGGA
>JBQGEH010000900.1:0-1760 GCA_052039515.1 Nakamurella sp.
CCGATCAGCAGGGCGATGGAGTCGGCCCGGGCGGTGACCAGCGAACGGGCGGCGCGATTCGGGGCGAAGCCGAGGCGCCGGACCGCCACCTCCACCGCGGCCTGCGCCTCCGGGCTGACCCGGCGGCCCCCGTTGATGGCCCGGGAGGCCGTGGACCGGGACACCCCGGCCGCCGCCGCGACGTCTTCCAGGGTGGGCCGGGCCGGCGGGCCGGGACGCTGCCGGGTCACCCGGATCGTCGGCCGAACCACCGGCGACGCCGTCCGCCGCCGTCCCCGCCCTCGGCGGCCGCCCCGGCGCCGTCCCCACCTCCGGGCACCCGGTTCATGTCGGCCTCGGTGAACTCCGGCTCCTCGGGACGGTCGGGAGCGATGACGCCGATCAGCCGGCCACCCTCCACCACCGGGGCGCCGATGTCGCCGGGCCCGGCGGTCGCGCGGGTGACGGGTTCGCGGGGTGGGCGGCCAGTCAGGTCCAGCGCCTGCCGCAGGGGCGTCGCCGACAGCTCGCGGGCGAGCACCGGCTGGACGTCGGCCAGCACGAACACGTGGTACTCCGGCGCGGCCGGATCGCCGGCCGTCACCACGAGGGACATCCGGGTGCTGGCCGCGGTCAGCAGCCGCAACCGCAGTGGACCGACGGTCTCGTCGGCCCCGACCGCCACGACGGGTTCGGTGCGCACGGTGGTCACGCTAGCGCCCGGCCCACCCGGCCGGCACCCCGGTCCGCGCCCGCGTCATACCTGATCGGGCGGGGCGCTCGTGTCCCACTGCCAGCCGGCGGGGCGCCCGAAGTCCTCGGGGTCACCGTCCCGACCCGATCCGGCCGCGGGATCTACCCGGCCGCCGAGCACGGCCCGGCTCAGCGCCTCCCGCTGCTGGGAGAACTCGACGAGCACCCCGCGCAGCACGTCGTCGGTGACCACCGGCGCGGCCTCGTCGGCGGCAGGGTCGGCGGTGAACGCCGCGAGCACCGCCCGCCGCATCACCTCCTTGATCGCCGAGGCGGTTGCTCCTTCGGTGGCCGCCACCAGCGGCGCGAGATCGGCGGTCACCTGCGCGTTGCCGCTGTACAGCCGGGCCAGCGCGAGGCGTCCCGCCGCGTCCGGCCGGGGCACCTCGACGGCCAGGTCGATCCGTCCGGGTCGCTGGATGAGCGCCTCCTCCAGGATGTCGGCCCGGTTGGTGGTCAGCACGAACGTGACGTCGGCGTCGGCGGCCACCCCGTCCATGGCGTCGAGCAGGCTGAACAGCAGCGGGTTGCCGTGCGGGGTGGTGCTGCGGTCGGCGGCGATGAGGTCGACGTCCTCGACGACGATGAGGGTCGGGGCGAGCCGGCGGGCCAGGGCCGCCGTGTAGTCGATGTTCTTCAGTCCGACGCCGGTCAGCACGATGACGGTGCTCTCCCGCAGCCGTCCCATCAGGTAGCGGACGATGTGGGTCTTGCCGGTGCCGGGTGGGCCGTGCAGCAGCAGTCCGCGCTTGAGGTGGATGCCGGCGGCCCGCAGGCGGGCGGCGTACTGGGCCGGTCCGAGCACGTGCCGTTCGATGGCCGGCAGTACCTCCGGCGGCAGGATCACGTCGGACGCGGGCACGTCCGGGCGGCGCAGGAACGACACCAGCTCGTTGCCGTTGGTCTCGGACTCGCTGAACGACACCACCTGGCCGCGGACGGCCTCGTGGGCGTCGACGGTCTCCTCGAGCAGCTCGATCATGGCCCGGGCGTCGGCCCGGTCGGCGGCCAGCACGTCGATGCCCATG
>JBQGEH010000901.1:0-15006 GCA_052039515.1 Nakamurella sp.
GCGGTGACCATCAGGGTCAGCGCGGGCAGGAAGGCGTGGGCGATGACGTCGGCGATGAAGTCGCCGTTCCAGCCGGGCGTGGTGTAGCCGTAGCCGCCGGAGGCGGGGAACCAGCCGAGCTCGTAGGCGCCGAAATACAGGATGAGCAGACCGATCCAGAAGGTCTGCAGGTTGCCGATGAACGTCGACCCGATCGACACGATGCCGTCGAAGCGGCTGTTGCGCCGCCACGCCGCCCACGCGCCGAGCAGGGTCCCGATGAGGAACGACAGCACCTGGGTGAGCCCGACGAGCAGGATCGTCCAGGGCAGCGCCTTGCCGATCACCTCGGTGACCGGGAACGGGAAGTAGGTGAAGGAGACACCGAAGTCGCCGCGCAGCAGCGCGCCGAGGTAGTCCCAGTACTGCGACCACAGGTTGCCGGTGGGCTGCCCGAGCATGGCGCGCACCGCCTCCACCTGGGCGGGGTCGACCTGCCCGGTCTCGCCGGAGAGCCGGCGCACCATCACCTCGGCCGGGTCACCGGGCTGCAGGCGGGGGATGAGGAAGTTCAGCGTCACCGCCGCCCACACGGTGAGCAGGAAGTACCCGATCTTGCTGGCGAAGTATTTCATCGCGGCACCTCTCGCTCAGGACGCCGGCCGCAGGTGCGTGAGCACGTACAGCGCGTTGTCGGTGGGATAGGGGTTCTCCGGCGACGGCCACCCGGAGGCGGCCTGGGTGTTGTAGATCAGCCGGGTGGGGGCGTACTGCAGGGCGATGTAGGGGACCTGCTGGTAGAACACGTCGATCAGCTGGGCGGCGTAGTCGGCCTGTTCGGTCTCGTCGGTGCTCGCCTCGTACTTCGTGACGAGCGCGTCGACGTCGGGGTTGGAGAACCGCGCGACATTCAGCAGCAGGTCGGCGCCGGTCGAGATCTGGCTGGTGGACAGCTTTCCGCCGAGATCCTTGGCCCGGACGCAGCCGCCGTTGACGTAGTCGAGCAGCATGTCGAAGTCGCCGCTCTTCTTCTGGGCGTCCACGGCGTTGGGATCGGTGGCGATGAGCCGGATGTCGATACCCAGCGCCTGCAGATTGCGCACGATGACGTCGCCCATGGCCAGGTAGTCGACGAACCCGGCCTGCACGCTGAACACCAACGAGATGGCCTCACCGTTCGGCCCGGTCCGCTTACCGTCCGGCCCCATCCGGTAGCCGGCCTCGTCGAGCAGCTGGGCGGCCTTCGCCGGGTCGTAGTTCAGGTAACCGCCGTCGGCGCGGTACTTCTCGGGCAGCAGGTCCTGCTGGACGGGGAGCTTGACCATGGTCTGGCTGGCCGGCTCCATGACGCCGAAGCTCGCCTTGCGGGCCAGCTGTGCCTTGTCGATGGCGTAGGCCATGGCGGTGCGGAACTTCGGGTCACTGGTCGGGAAGCGCTCGTTGTTGGGCGCGAGGACGGTGGTGCCGGCCGGGGAGTAGTAGAAGTCGGTGGCGTTGTTGCGGGCGACCGACCGCTCCGGGTTGGGGATGTCGCCGGTGTAGTAGTCCAGGTCCCCGTTGCGCAGCTTCAGCGCGCCCGAGTTGGCGTCGTAGGCACCCTCGAGCGACAGCTGCTGCACCTTGTAGGCGTCGGGCTGCCAGTAGTCGTCCTTGCGCACGAGAGTGAGCCGGCGGCCGTTGAACTCGCCGACCTGGTACGGGCCGGTGCCGACCGGGTTCTTGTCGACGAACGTGGTGATGTCGCCCCCGGCGCCGTAGATGTGCTCGGGCACGATCTTCATCGTGTTGACCAGCGCGTCGAGCTTGGTGGCGGCGGGGCCGGCGAAGGTGATCCGCACGGTGGCGTCGTCGGTGGCGACGACCTCGGTGGCCGGCGCCCCGAACAGCTCGCCCCACAATCCCGCCTTGTCCGCCCCCGGGTAGGTCTTGGCGGCGTTGAGGGTGAACGCGACGTCCTTGGCGGTGAAGGGCACCCCGTCGCCCCAGTTCACGCCCTGCCGGATCGACAGCACCAGCGTCTGCGGGTCGGGCCACTGGTAGCCGGTGGCCAGCCACGGCACCAGCTCGCAACTGAACAGGTCACGGATCATCAGCGGCTCGTACAGCCAGGTCGCGGTGAGCGGCGCCGGGGCGTACGGGTTGAAGTTCTCCAGACCCTGCACCGAGTTCGGCTGCTCGGCCGGCAGGATCAGCTCCTGCACGTACCCCGGTGGGGCCGGGGGTGCGGGGTCACGGCCGATGCTCGCGCATCCACTCGCGGTGAGGGTGGCCGCCACCACGAGGGCGGTCGTCACCCGGGCTCTCTTCCTCATCTCGGACCTCGTCGTCGTCGAAGGTGGAGCGGCCGTCGGGGATTCCGGCGGCCGGGCGGATCATCAGGCGGGGGTCAGCTCGATCAGCACGGCGGACGGCATGGTGAGTTCCAGGCCCACCGTCATTCCGCCCGCGGCGGTCCGCCGGGCGGTGGTGACGGCAGGTGCGGCGGCGTCGGCGAGCGGCGCCCACTGGTCGTCGGTCGGCCAGTCCCCGATGCCCAGGTCGGCCGCGGCCGCGACGAGATCGCCGGCACCGACCGCGACCCGGGTCTGCCGGACGTCCCAGTCGCCGTCGGCCACCCCGTCGAGCCGCACCCCGACCCACCGGGTCAGGGCGGCGTCGCCGTCGACCTTGCCCTGGTCCAGGGTGAGGTTCCACAGCAGCACGGTGACCCGGCCGTCGTCGTGGCGGGTGGCCCAGTGCTCGACGAGCGATCCGGCGCCGTCACCGACGGACGTGACGGGCAGCTCGGTCTCGCCGAGCGCGGCGAGCAGGGACAACGCGTGGTAGCGGGGCTTGGCGAGGCCGCCCACGGTGAGCAGACCGAAACCGCCGTGCAGCAGCCGGGGCGGGCGGCCGAGCTCCTCGAAGTGGTCGCTGGCCACCCAGTAGGACAGCGCCTCGACCCGGCCGGCGGCGGAGCGCATACCGCGCAGCAGGAACATCGCCGAGAACACGCTGTCGTTGACCGCTTTGAAGTGGGTGGGGGTGACACCCCATTCGGTCCACAGGATCCGGGCGTCGCCGTAGCCCCAGCGGTCGAGGCTGGCGCGGACGTCCAGCGGCGGGCTGCCGTAGGTGTGGGTGGAGACGAAATCGACCGGGGCGCCGGAGGTCCGGCAGTGGGCGAGCAGGTCGTCCACCCAGCCGGCGGCGGCCGAGGACGGTCCGCCGACGGCGATCCGGCCGTCGACCGCCTTGATCGCGGTCGCGGTGGCGTCGGACAGCGCGAACCACTGTTCCTTGGTGCCCGACCAGAACACCTCCAGGTTGGCCTCGTTCCACACCTCGAAGTCCCATCCGGTGACCTCGTCCGCGCCGTAGCGCTCGACGAGGTGGCGGGTGAAGCGGGTGACGAGCTCGACCCAGCGGTCCATGTCGCGTGGCGGGGAGATGTGCGCGCCGTACTCGAACACCGTGGTCGACGGGTCGGCGGCGAGATCGGTGGGCATGAAGCCGACCTCGACGACGGGCCGTAGGCCGATCTCCAGGATGGTGTCGTAGATCCGGTCGACGATCGAGAAGTCGTACACCGCCTCGCCGTCCACCTCGCGGTAGACCCCGGTGTCGTCGTGGAAGATCGCGTGCGCCCGGACGGTGCGGACCCCGATCTCGTCGTGCAGGCGGCGCAGCGCGTCGTGCAGCTCGACGCCGATCTCGCGGCCGCCGGAGCGGTCGGTGCACAGCAGTTGGGACAGCCGCTCGCTGCCGATCATCGGCCGCCACGGGGCGGCCAGCGGGACGCCGGTCGCGGCGGCGTCGACGCGGATCTCGACCACCGGGGCGTCGTGCGCGGGGTGCAGCGGGGTGGCCTCGACCGGGGCGCTCAGCGCTCCGACCACGGTGACCTCCGGGACGGCGGCGATCGCGTACCACCGCGTCCGGCCGGGCCGGCCGGTCGTGTCGACGTAGGGCGGGTGCGGGACGGACAACACGTCCTGGCCGCCGTGGTCGACGGGGGTGAACGGGCCGTCGACGGTCGCGGCGGCGTGCACCAGGTACCCGACGGCGCCGTCGACGGGATCCCAGGTCAGCGTCACCTGGGCGACGCCGGCCTCGGCGCGCAGACCGGTGGGCGGCGGCAGGTCGGGGATGCCGCCCGGTCCGTCGGTGCGGGTGCGGGTCGAGATGCGGGCGTCCCAGTCCCGCTTCGCGTCGGGAGCGGTCGTGGTGCCGGTGTCGGGGCTCATCGTGTCCTCTCGTCAGGGTGTCCCGCGCCCGGGAACACCTCGTCCTGCATCAGGGGGCGCAGCCGCGCCTCGGTGGTCGGATCGGCGAACCAGCGCCGGAGCTGCCCGTCGGTGAGCACGTTGCCGAGGGCGGCCATCACCATCGACTGGTCCAGCGACAGGTGGCGCTCCGCCCGCAGGCCCGAGCGGACTGCGACCGCATCGTGGAACCCGCCCGGACCGTAGGCGCCGAGCCGGGTCTCGAGATCGGTCAGCGCCGCCGTCGCGGCGGCCCGGTCGTAGGCGGTGGCCAGCGCCAGGGCGTGCGGGGTGACGACCCCGTCACCCCAGCCCTTCTCGGCCGCCTCGGCTCTGGTGGTGCGCTCGAGGTCGGACGGGTAGCCGCCGTCGAGGAGGCTGATCGCCTCGACGCCCCACTCGCTGTACCCGCCGCCGGGGCGGGCGGCGGGAGAGAAGCCCCAGCTGCCGTAACCGGCGTCCAGCAGCCCGAAGTCGCGCTGGGCGGCGACGGTCGCGGGGTGGTTGTGCGCCCAGGACGTCGGGCCCCAGGTCGTCTCGTCGACGAACAGGTCGGGCATCAACGCCTCGAACATGCTGCCGCCGAACGTCGGCACCAGCGTCGAGCCGCGGTAGGTGACCTCGCCGCGGTGCATGGCCGCCCAGTGCGCGGCGGGCAGCTGGCCGAGTGCGAGCCCGACGTAGCTGCCGATGCGCGACTCCGAGTTGAGGGTGGCGTAGTGGTGCGGGGTGACGAACAGGTCGTCGCCGCGGCCGAGGTAGTTCGCCCGGACGGCGTCCCCGGACGGTTCGTCGAGCCAGCCGCCGCCGCGCAGCAGCCGGGCGTCCGGGTCGTAGTAGACCCGGAAGTCCATGTCGCTCAGGATGTCCCGCGCCGGAGCCGCCAGCGTCGGTTCGGCCCGGGCGACGACCATGAGAGCGGTGGCGAGCCAGCCGTTGTCGACGCTGGACAGGAACGGCTCGATCGGGGAGCCGTCGGGCATCGCCGTGAGAGCGCGGCCGTCGGCCTCGCTGTACCAGTTGACGAACATGCCGCTGGGCTCGTGGCGGTCGAGGCCCGCGACCGCGTCCAGGGTGCGGCGCAGGCGTTCCCGGCAGTCGTCGGCGTCGAGGAAGCCGAGCCGGCCGGCCAGAGCGGTGCTCCACAGCAGCCCGCCGATGTTGGTCGGGGAGGTGTAGCCGCTGCGCGAGGCGGGGTCGAGGTCGGCGTCGATGCCGTCGGCGGGCAGGCCGGTGGCCGGGTGGGTCATCGCGTCGAGGCTGGTCCAGGTGTCGCGCACCCAGCGCAGCAGCAGGTGTCGTTCGTCGGCGGTGAGGTCGGTCATCGGGCTCCCTCCGCGGCGGGTCGGGGATCGTCGGGGCAGCCGCAGGACTGCCGGTAGACGGGGCGGGTGGGCAGGGTGGTGCTCTCGTCGGTGCGGGGGCCGCCGCCGACCCGGTCGTGCACCCACTGGGCGGCGAGGGCACCGAGCCGGTGGACGGGCTGGGCGACGGTGGTGAGCCCGGGGCGGACGTAGCGGGCGGTGCGCACGTCGTCCCAGCCGGTGACGGCGATGTCGTCGCCGACGGCGACGCCACGGCGGAGCAGGGAGTCCTGGATGGCCAGCGCGAGCTCGTCGTTGGCGCAGACCAGGGCGTCGGCGGCCCGCCAGCGGTCGGCCCGGTCGGCGATCACGGACCGTCCGGACGCCTCGGTCTGGGCGACGCGCAGCGGTCCGGGATCCTCGAGACCCGCGTCGGCCAGCGCGGTACGGAAGCCGCGGTAGCGGGCGGTGACGTCGTGCGAGCCGACCGGCTCGCCGACGAACAGCAGGCGCCGACGGCCGTGGTCGATCAGATGCCGGGTGAGAGCGGTGGCGGTGGCGGTGTTCTCGGTCGTGAGGCTGCAGCAGCCGGGCACGGGATCGCGCCCGATGAGCACGATCGGCAGGCTGCGGGCGAGGGCGGCGATGGTCGGGTCGGAGACGTCGGGGCCGGCGATGGTGATGCCGTCGACGCGGCCGGCGAGCTCCCGGATGGCGTCCTCGGGGCGATCGTCGGCGGCGAGGAGCCGGACGACGACGCTCTGTCCGTGCCGTGCGGCGACGCTCTGGTAGCCGAGCATCAGCTCGGTGTAGTACGGGCCGCCGAGGTCACCGAGGACGACGCCGTGCGCCTCGGAGCGGCGGACGGCCAGACTGCGGGCGGCCGTCTGCGGTAGGTACGCGAGCTCCTCGGCGGCGCGCAGCACCTTCTCCCGGACCTCCGGGGACGTGGGCTTGCCGCCGCGGAGCACCCGCGACACCGAGGCGATGGAGACCCCGGCCCGCTCGGCGACGGCGTAGATGGTGGCCGGCTTCGCCGTGTCGCGGTCGGGCATGGCGAGTCACCTCCACCTCGTCGTGGTCGGGTCGAGCGGTCGATCGGGTAAGCGCTTACACGGTAGCGGCGGGAGCGGAGGCTGGCAAGAGGTGGAGCGGCCGGACGGGTGACGGCCGTCGGCCGACGCCCCGTCTTGGGCTCGCTGATACCCCGGGGTGGGCCCACTCAGACACGGCGAACGGGTCGCGGACTCAGGGGAGGACGTCGGCGATCAGGACGTCCATCACCCGGCCGTCCAGCAGCCACCTCGACGACGACGCCCCACCGGTGATCTCGCGCAGCGCGTCGGCGTCGGCACCGGTGAGTTCGACGTGCTCCTGGGCCGCCAGCCGGGCGGTGAGCGCGGCGTCGGATCCCGGCCAGGCGGCCGGGGTCTCGGTCCCGCCGATCTCGATGGCGGTCACCCGGATCGCGGCGGCCTGGTACCGCGATCCCGGGGCGACCGCCTCGCGGACGTCGTCGATCAGGACGAGCAGCCGTTCCCGATCACGGGCGTTGTCCGCGGGCAACGGGAACGCATCGTCCGCCCAGCCGAGTTGGTCGGCTTCGATCTGGATCGTGCGGCCCCCGGTATCCGTGTAGTGGATCACCGTGGCCCCGCCGTCGGCGAAACCCACCCCCACCGGGTCGACCACTCCCACCCCCTCGGCGAGGTAGTCCGACATCCGGCGGTGCATCCAGTCCAGGTCGATCCAGCCGGTGGTGGCGGGCTCGGCGTAGGGCGTCCGGAGCACCGAGCCGTCGTCGTAGACGACCAGCGACGGTTGATGGAAGAACGGGTACGTCGACACGCACGCCCCGAGGCAGATGTTCTCCTCGACGTACACCCGGGTGGCACCGGCGCGCGGCCCGGTCAGTTCGCCGAGCGGCGGCGCGGCGGGCCGGTCGGCGCGCGTCGTCAGGCTCACCGCGCCGACGACAACCATGACGACGAGCACCACCAGCAGCGGGGCCAGGACGAGGCGCCGTCGTCGTCGGGTCACAGCCGCTCCTCCCGGTGGTCGTCACCACCAGGACGGAGCTCTCGGAGAAACGGTTGCAGGAACGACGAAGGCCCTGGTCCGTCTCCTCAGCGGAGAGAACCAGGGCCTGTGCTGGTCGGGGTGACAGGATTTGAACCTGCGACCTCTTCGTCCCGAACGAAGCGCGCTACCAAGCTGCGCCACACCCCGTAGTGCCTGGACCAGCCTAGCCGATCCGGGCGGGTGCTCCTGACCAGTTTCCCGGCCGCACCTCAGTTGTCACCGGGCGGCACCAGGGTCAGCAGCGTCGCCTCCGGCCGGCAGCAGAACCGGGCCGGCAGGTACGGGTTGCCGCCCACCCCGGCCGAGACGTGCAGCCGGCTGCCGACGCCCCACCGGGACAGCCCGCGCGCCCGGCTGCGGTCCAGTCCGCTGTTGGTGGTCAGCGCCCCGACGAACGGCAGCCGCACCTGGCCACCGTGGGTGTGGCCGGCCAGCAGCAGGTCGTAGCCGTCGGCGGCGAAGCGGTCCAGCACCCGCGGCTCCGGGGAGTGCATGACCCCGATCCGCACCACCGCGTCGGTATCGGCCGGGCCGGCGATCGCGTCGTAGTCGTCCCGGTCGGTGTGCGGGTCGTTGACCCCGGCGAACGCGACCTGCTGGCCGCGCACGGTCACCGTGCCCTTCCGGTTCGTCAGGTCCAGCCAACCCCGCTCGGCCTGCGCCGCCCGCAGGTCCCGCCAGGGCAGCGGCGCCCCCGGGGTGATGGGCCGCTTCTTCACGAAGTAGCGGTGCGGGCTCTTGCGCACCGGCTCGACGAAGTCGTTGTTGCCGAACACGAACGCCCCGGGCAGCTCCAGCAGCGACCCGAACGCAGCCACCGCCGTCGGCACCGAGCGCTTGTTCGACAGCGTGTCGCCGGTGTTGACGACCACGTCCGGGTGCAGCGCGGCCAGCCCGCTGACCCACGCGACCTTGCGGTCGTCGTCGGGCAGCAGGTGCAGGTCCGACAGGTGCAGCAGCCGGATCGGCAGCGACCCGGGCCGCAGCACCGGCACCTCGATCCGGCGCAGCGCGAACCAGCGGGGTTCGACGAACAGCGCGTACCCGGCGGTCGCCACCCCCGCCCCGACCAGACCGGCTGCGGCCACCGCCGCCCGGTTCACCGAGGCGCCGCTCATCCGGCCGGTCCCGACGACACCACGAGGCTGATCGCCGCGCCCGGGATGGCCGCCGAGGTCGGCGACTGGCTGAGCACAGTGCCCGGGGTGGCCGGGTTCGTCTCCTCCCGCACGTACCCGTCGGGGACGACGTAGCCGGCGGCGGTCAGCGCCGAGCGGGCCGCGTCCAGCTGCTGTCCGACCACCTTGGTCACCGCGGGGGCGCTGGTTCCCTTCTGGTACTGCAGGGTCGCCGGCGGGAAGTCCAGCGCCTCCTTGTTGTCGTGCAGCGGTTTCATCGCCTCCGCCCACGTCTTGGCCGGCACCGAGCCGCCGCCCATGCCCTGACCGTTCTGCGCCTCCTCGTCGGTGCAGGTCCGCAGGGTGGGGGTGCGGCAGATCGGCTGCGGCCCGTTCTCGTAGTCGAAGACCATGGTCGCGCCGGCGTAGAACGGGGTGAACCCGAGGAACGCCGAGGACTTGTAGCTCTGGGTGGTGCCGGTCTTACCGGCGGCCGGCCGGTTGCCCCAGCCCGCGTCCTGCAGCGAGGCGTGGGCGGTGCCGTAGTCGGCGACGATGTCGGGCTCCATCGCCTGGGCCAGCGTGGAGGCGAGCTTGGAATCCACGGCCTGGTCGCAGGGAATCTGCTTCCACTGCACGGCGTTGCCGTCCCGGTCGGTGATCCCGGCGACCGGGGTGGGCGGGCACCAGATGCCGTTCGAGGCGATCGTCGCGCCGACGTTGGCCAGCTCCAGCGGGCTGACCGGGGTCACCCCGAGCGTGAACGAGGTGATCTTCTGCTGCACGACCGTGTCGGCGAAGGTGCCGGGTTGGCTGGCAAACCCGCGCTCGACCTCACCGGCGGGCAGGTTGTAGCCGCGCAGCCCGAGCTTGACCGCCATCTGCGCGACGTCGGTCAGCCCGACCTGGTCCTCCAGCGCCACGAACGCGGTGTTCGGCGAGGTCGCCAGGGCCCGTTCCAGCGTCATCGTGGACGGGTAGTTCTCGTTGGCGTTCTTGACCACCGACTGCGGGGTGAGCGGCGAGGCGTACTCGGCGGGGGAGTCGATGACCGAGTCGGTGCCCAGGCTCTTCTCCATCGCCGCCGCCGCGGTGAACGTCTTGAACGTCGACCCCGCACCCAGCGGCGCGAACGTCGTCGCCAGCCGCAGCGTGGTCTGTCCCTGGTCCGTGTCCAGGCCGAACGGCCGGTTCACCGCCAGCGCCAGCACCGGCCGACCGGTCGCGTTCGGGTTGGTCGACGGCTCCACCACCGCCATCACGTCGGCGATGCGTTGCGTGTCCAGCGTCGCCGGGTTGGCGTTGTCGGTCACCGACTTCACCGTCTGCGCCATCGCCGTCGGGTCCATGGTGGTGCGGATCGTGTACCCGCCGGTCTGCAGGTCGTCGTAGGTGAACGCCCCGCCGTCGGGCAGGTTCTGCAGGTAGTCCAGGACGTACTGGCAGAAGTAGCCGTTGACGGTCGCGTTCGGGGCCTGGATGCAGCCGTTGGGCTTGGCGTTGCGCGACGCGGTCAGCGGCAGCGCCTTGGTCTGGGTGGCGGTGTCCTGGGAGATGTAGCCGTCCCGGGCCATCGCGCTGAGCACCAGGTCACGGCGCTTGAGCACCTCGGGCGGGCCGGACTCGGTGAACGGGTTGAACTTGTTCGGGTTGTTGACCATGCCGGCCAGCACGGTCGCCTCGTTGAGATCGAGGTCGATGGCGTTCTTGCCGAAGAAGTACTGCGCGGCGGCCTGCGCCCCGTACACCGACGGCGCGAACGCGACCGTGTTCAGGTACGCCTCGAGGATCTCGTCCTTGCTCCGCTCCTGCTCCAGGTTCAGCGCCATCCGCGCCTCACGGAGCTTGCGGATCGGGGTCACCTCGATCGCGGCGGCTTTCTCCGCGTCGGTCTTGGCGACCACCAGGAACAGGTAGTTCTTGATGTACTGCTGGGTGATCGTGGATCCGCCGCCGGTGCCCTCCGACCCCTGGATGACGCCGAGTGCGGCGCGGGCGGTGCCCCGCCAGTCCACGCCGCGGTGCTGGTAGAACCGGCGGTCCTCGATGGCCACGACCCCGTTGGTCAGGTACTTCGACATCTGCGACAGCGGCACCCAGGTGCGGTTCTGCTCGTACAGATAGGCGATCGGGGTGCCCGCGTTGTCGGTCACCGTCGTCGTCTGGTCGGCCGGCAGCTCCAGCGACACGTCGTCGGACTGCTTCACCGCCGACGCCACCTCGGTCCCGCCGTACCCCACCGCGGCCACGAACGGCAGCATCAGCACCGCGACGAGGAAGCCCGCGATGAGGGTCCCGGCGGCCATCCGGCCCAGATTGTCTTTGACACGCACGGTCATCAGGGTACGGGGCCGACCTGCTCGGACGCTGTGACGGACGGCGGGACGGGCCGCCTCCACACGGACCTCACACCCGGCATCCGGCCGGTCCGCACGCCCTCGACCACTGTTACCGAATCGTGACCGAGAAAGTCGAAAAAACCGCGGAACCCACGACAGGGAGGCGACGTCTCACTGGCATCGGGGCCAGACGGGCCCCGGAGAACGCCCGCAGGGGCAGCCGGTCGAGGGACCGGCGGACGACATGACGACGCGGTTGTTGGAGGGGGACACCATGACGGTGACGATGCTGCAGACGGGGGCCGTGCGGGAGCGCGGGCTGGTCCGGACCGAGATCCGGGAGACCGAGGAGTCGCGGGAGTGGGCGACCCAGGGTCGCTGCGTGGGCCGCGACCCCGACGAACTGTTCGTCACCGGCGCCGCGCAGCGGGTCGCCGCCAAGGTCTGCAACGGCTGCCCGGTGCGGCTGCAGTGCCTGTCCGACGCGCTGGACAACCGCGTCGAGTTCGGTGTGTGGGGCGGGCTGACCGAGCGTCAGCGCCGGATGCTGCTGCGCAACCGGCCGGACGTCACCAACTGGCGCGAGTTGCTGGAGAGCTCCCGCCCGGTCGCCGTCCCCGCCGCCAGCTGACCTCTACGCCGCCGGCTGGGGGGTTTCAGCCGGCGGCGAGCCGGTCGCCGATCTCGCGCAGCGCCGCGAGGTCGTGCACGTCGGTCGCGGTCGCCGGGACGGTGACGCTGGGCAGACCCGGGTGCGCCTTGACGAAACGGGACGTCATCCGCTGCTCGTTGGCGTGCACGGTCATCCGCTCGGCGTGCAGTCGCAGCACCGCCGCCGCCACCGGCGCGGTGTCCTCCACCCGCTCGGCCGCGGCCTCCGCGCGCTGGGCCGACAACGCCGCGAACGGCGGGTGGGTCCGGTTGAAGACCACCCCGGCCAGCGGCATGTCCTCGGCCTGCAGCCGGTCGGCGAAGTAGGACGCCTCCCGCAGTGCGTCCCCCTCCGGGGTCGCCACCACGATGAAGGTGGTGCCCTCGTCGCGGAGCAGCTCGTAGGTCGACTCGGCGCGGGCCCGGAAGCCGCCGAACATGTCCTCGAACAGCGCCACGAACTTCGCGGCGTCGGTGAGCATCTGGCCGCCGATGACCGTGCTCACCGCCTTGGCGAACAGGTTGAAACCGACCCCGACCACCTTGATGACGCCCCGCCCGGGGCTGGTCAGCAGCTTGATCGTCCGGCCGTCGAGGAACGACGACAGCCGCTGCGGCGCGTCCAGGAAGTCCAGCGCCGAGCGGCTGGGCGGGGTGTCGACCACGATGAGGTCCCACTGTCCGGTCGCGGCCAGCCGCCCCAGCTTCTCCATCGCCATGTACTCCTGCGTCCCGCTGAAGGAGCTGGAGATGGTCTGGTAGAAGGGGTTCGCGAAGATCTGCTCCGCCCGCTGCGGCGTCGAGTGCGCGCTGACCATGTCGTCGAAGGTCCGCCGGGTGTCCAGCATCATCGCCCACAGCTCACCGGAGCTGCCGGTCTCCACCCGCCGCGGGGTGTTGTCGAGCTCGGTCAACCCCAGTGACTGCGCGAGCCGCTTCGCCGGGTCGATGGTCAGCACCGCGGTGGTGCGGCCCTGGTCGGCGGCCCGCAGCGCGATCGACGCGGCGGTGGTCGTCTTGCCGACCCCGCCCGACCCGCAGGTCACGATAATGCGGGTCGCCGGGTCGCCGATCAGCTCGTCGACCTCGAGGCGGCTCATCGGACGCCCTGCGCGTGCAGGTGGTCGGCGAGTTCGTAGAGACCGCCGAGGTCGGCGCCGTCGGCGAGGAACGGCAGCGTGATCACCGGCAGGCCCTGGGCGGCGACGGTCGCGGCGCACTCCCGTTCGGCGACGACCTTGCCGGCGTGCAGCTCGGCCTCGGCGAGGAGCCCGTCGACCAGCTGCGGAGTCGCCGGGACCCCGCCCTCGGTCAGCCCGGCGGCGAGCTCGTCGGGGTCCAGCCGGCCGGCCGCGGCGGGCACCAGCGCGGTGTCGGCGAGATGCGCGCCGGTGGCGGCGTTGACGATCAGCGTGCCGACCGGCAGTCCCACCTCACCGAGCCCGGCGACCGCCTCGATCGTCTCGGTCACCGGCATGTCCTGCAGCAGCGTCACCAGGTGGACCATCGTGTCGGGGGAGTGCAGCAGCTCGACCACCCCGTCGGCCTGGTTGCGGATGGGCCCCTTGCGGGCGAGGTCGGCCATCGCCACGGTCACGTTGAGGAAATTGACCACGCGGCCGGTGGGCGGGGCGTCCATCACCACCGCGTCGTAGGTGGGCCGGCCGTCGCGTTCCCGCCGGGTCACGCACTCCTTGGTCTTGCCGGTGAGCAGCACGTCCCGCAGCCCCGGCGCCAGCGTGGTGGCGAACTCGACGGCGCCCATCTTCTTGAGCGAGCGGCCGGCGAACCCGAGGTTGTAGAACAACGCGAAGTACTCCATCAACGCGGCCTCGACGTCGATGGCCAGCGCCCGCACCTCGCCACCCTCGGCGGCGACGGCGACCTTGCGCTCCTCGTAGGGCAGCGGCGGCAGGTCGAACAGCCGCGCGATGGCCTGCCGTTCCTCGACCTCGACGAGCAGCACCCGCTTGCCGCCGGCGGCCAACGCGATGGCGAGCGCCGCCGCGACGGTGGTCTTACCGGTGCCGCCCTTGCCGGAGACGATGTGCAGACGGGCCCGGCGCGCCGCGTCCGGCCAGAGATCAACGGCAGCGGCCATGCCGGTCAGCGTAGTGGGCCGGGGAGCGGCCCGGTCAGTCGACGGCGGCCATCGCCAGCAGCGTCACCGCGGGCACCGCGACCACGATCGCGGCCAGCCACCACGGACCGACGACGGCGGCCAAGGCGAGGGCCGGGATGAGCAGCAGCCACGGGGCGAGCCGGCGGGCGGCGGCCGCCGAGCTGCTGCCGCGACGGTCCTTGAGGGTGTCGAAGCGCAGCGCGAGCAGCAGCAGCACGAGGACCGCCGCCCCACCCGCCGAGGCCCACCGCCACCACTCCATGAGCGGTCATTCTGCCGCGCCCCCGGCTGTCCGCGCCTCCCGGCGGCCCTTATGGTCGTTGCATGACCAACCCCACCCCCGCCCGCCGTACCTGGGAATACGCCACCGTCCCGCTGATCAGTCACGTCACCAAGCAGATCCTGGACACCTGGGGGGAGGACGGCTGGGAGCTCGTCTCGGTCATCCCCGGTCCCAACCCGGAGCAGCTGGTCGCCTACCTGAAGCGCGAGAAGGCGTGAGCACCACCTCGGAGCGGTTGTCGGAGCTCGGCATCGTGCTGCCGGCCCTGCCGGCCGCCGCGGGCTCGTACCTGCCGTGGACGCGGACGGGGAACCTCGTCTTCACCGCCGGCCAGCTGCCGTTCGTGGACGGTCAGCTGCCGGCCACCGGGAAGGTCGGCGACACCGTCGATCCGGCGGACGCGAACCGCTACGCCCGGCAGTGCGCGTTGAACGTGCTCGCCGCGGTGAACGACGCGGTCGGCATCGACAACGTCGTGCGGATCGTCAAGGTCGTCGGGTTCGTCGCGTCTGCGCCCGGGTTCAACGGGCAACCGGGCGTCATCAACGGCGCCTCGGACCTCTTCGCCGAGGTCCTCGGGGACGCCGGCCGGCACGCCCGCTCCGCCGTCGGCGTCTCGGAGCTGCCGCTGGACTCGCCGGTCGAGGTGGAAGCGATCATCGAGGTCCGCTGACCGCGGCGCGGTCGCGCCGCCAGCGGGTGAGCGCGTCGGTCCCCGGGTGACCGTGCCCGGGGACGACCAGCACGGCCCGCTCGACGTAGGGCCGCAGGATCGCGAGCCCGGCGAGGTACTCGGCCGGCCCGTTCTCCTCGGGCAACGGCGGCTCGACGTCGCTGAGCATGTCGCCGGCCAGCAGCACCCGCGGGCCGGGCAGCCAGAGCGC